>WRKV01000124.1 GCA_009777915.1 Bacteroidales bacterium
GTTGGCGTGCCTGTAGGATTGGCTGTAAGAGTAAGCGGTGCAAATGCCGTGCCCACAGTGGTATAGCGTTCGCCAGCTGGTGTCACCATACCAATGGTTGGAGCACCATCGTTAACAATCACTTGCACGATATTACTTTCTACAACCGTGAATCCCATAACGGTTACTCTATAGTAAAATGTGCCTGCTGTGGCGGTATTCACGGTGTAAGATGTTCCGTTGTTGGTTCCCTGAGCAGGCTCAAAATCTACCGGATTAGAGGTTGGGCTTTGTTCCCAGATATAGGTTAAGTTTGTACCTGTTGCGGCTACAGAGAGGGTTAGTGCTGCGTTTAGGCAAATGGTTTGCCCGGTAGGTTGGGTGATTATTGAGGTTGGCGTTCCCACACGGATCGTTCCGCTAAGGGCAACATATCCGCAAAGATTACTCACCGTGTAGTGATACGTGCCGGCATTGCTGGGCGTGCCATAGATGGCAACAGGAAACTGATATTCCCGATTGTTAGTCGAAGTGGTACCGGATACTGTAATGCCGGAAGGAGGAGTGGTTAAAGGAGTGGAACGCGTCAAATCCGTCCACCACTCAACAACAAGAGTTCGCCCGATCACCGAAGGAAATTCGATAGGATTGATAGAGCCGCCTAAGTTGATGTTCTGATCAAGGGGTGCTGATGGGCACCATTGCGGAATCGGACAAGAGGCAAAACTTTGGGTCGCAAAAGCTACGATAACTAAGATTAGGGTGATTTTTTTCATAGGTATTTTTGGTTTAGATTTTTGACCATAAAAAAAGCGTACATCCTACTCTGCACGCATTCTGGTCTAGCAATAACCAATTTCACAACAAAGTGAGTGTACGCTATGGCACCCCACTTCACCAATTGTGAAATTATCAAAAGCCTTAAATCTTTTTTTGAATTGCTAGTTCGAATGCGATTCGGCAAAATGACGGTGCAAAGATACAAAAAAAAAATGAAAATCAAAAAAAATTCGTATCTTTGCAAAAAATAAAATCATCGTCGAACGAAAATAATAAAATCTAAAAAATATGAAACCGACTTTATTTTCCATCATCTTTTTGTTGACATCACTATGTCTTTACAGTCAAAACAATCAACAATTACCTGCATTTCCGGGTGCCGAAGGCTGGGGAATGCACGCCAAAGGCGGTCGTGGCGGCATCGTGTTGGCAGTAACTAATTTGAACGACGATGGTCCCGGAAGTTTTCGCGAAGCGGTGATGAATCCTAATCCGCGTATTGTGATTTTCAAGGTTTCGGGTACGATTGAATTGCAATCGGAATTGAAAATTACATCGCCTTACTTGACGATTGCCGGTCAAACGGCTCCCGGCGATGGCATTTGTCTGAAAAATTATCCTTTGGAAATTTTCAATACGCACGATATTGTGGTGCGATTTATACGCATACGTCCCGGTATTGGCTCCGGACGGAAAGGCTCTGAATTAGACGGTATCGAAATCCGCAATTCGTCGCATGTGATTATTGATCATTGCACGGTAAATTGGACCAATGATGAGGCGGTAAACAATTGGCATGGCGGACGTTTTGTTACGTTCCAATGGTGCATCATTGCCGAACCTCTTAACCAATCTGTTCACGAAAAAGGGACACATGGCTACGGTGCGTCCATAGGTGGTTTCAAAACCTCGTTTCATCACAACATTTTGAGCAGTGCCATTGCTCGTAATGTGAGTGTAGCAGGGAATAATCAGAATACAACGATGATGCTTGATATGCGGAATTGTGTTATCGCAAATTGGGAACATCGCACGACCGACGGCAAACCGTTGTCGATAAATGTTGTCAACAATTATTACAAATCAGGACCGGCAACACAAGCCGATGTGAAAAGGCGTATTGCCCGCATCGACAATAGCGAACACTACGGTTTTAGCGGTATTTGGCATATCGATGGGAATTTTGTGGAGGGTTATCCCGAAATTTCTGCCAATAACTGGAACGGTGGTGTAGATTTTGAGGAAGGCACGTCCGAAACCCGCAATCGACGGTTGACTCCGTTTGATTTTGGTGCTGTGAAAACGCATACGGCGATCGAAGCTTACGACTTGGTTCTCCAACACGCCGGCGTGACCGTTCCGAAAAGAGATGCACATGAAAATCGGATTGTAGAACAGATCCGCACCAACAATTTTCCATTCGGCAACAACGGGATTATTAACGCCGTAGAGGAAGTCGGCGGATATCCGCAACTTAACTCGACACCCCCGCCAACCGACAGCGACGGCGATGGCATTCCCGATGAATGGGAAAGAGCCAACGGATTAAACCCCAACGACCCTTCGGATGCCACCCAACTAAGCGCTAACGGGTATACCCATATCGAAAATTATATTAATTCGTTGGTGCCAGAGAAATAAAGGCAAAAAGGGGTCTGAAATCTTAAAATTGAATTAACTATCTTTGCAAAAAAATTAAAATAAACACCATGAAAAAATTTCTTTTGTTAGTTTTCTGTATTGCAGGACTAACTGCATTCGCACAAAACACACCGATTACAACAGCAAACTATGATTTAGCGGAACGTTTTTCGCCGCAAAAAGTTAATCGTATGGTTTTTTCGACGGCGGTTTCGCCAAACTGGATGAAAAAATCTAACCGATTTTGGTATGAATACAGCACGCCGGCAGGCAAACGGTTTTATAGCGTTGATGCCAACACCGGACAAAAACGCGATTTGTTTGACCCTGCGAAAATGGCAGCAGATGTGTCGCTGATTGTCAAAGACCCGTTCGATGCTCAACATCTGCCTGTTCGAGATATGAAATTTACCGACGACGAAACCAAAATTCGATTCGGAATACAAAGCAGTTTGCGAAAAGAAACTCCTGACGAAATCGGCAATTCGCAAGACAACAGAAATTCCGGAAGTAGCGGTAGTGGCGGGACTTCAGATAAAAAAATCTTTTGGTTCGAATACGATTTGCAATCTCAACAACTCACGCATTTGGAAGATTTTGATCCGGAAAAAAAATATCCGAAATGGGCTAATATCTCGCCCGACGGACAAACGATTTTGTTTATGAAACATCACAATCTTTATTGGATGGATCGTGAAAATTTCGAAAAAGCTCGCAAAGACGAAAAAGATACAACCATTGTCGAACATAAGGTTACAGAAGACGGCGAGGAACATTTTCAGTGGGGTGGAGAGTATTATTCGATCGATAACGAAACCAATGTCGATAAAAAGAAAAATGTCGACAAACGCTATCCGTTTCAAGCCCTTTGGTCGCCGGATTCGAGACATTTCGTTATTGTTCGCACGGATTATCGAAAAATTGAAGATTTGTGGGTGATTAACAGCATTGCCTCTCCACGCCCGACTTTGCAAACTTATCGCTATCACATGGCAGGCGAACCAAACGCTCCGCAAGAGTATCTGTATGTGTTCGATAATGCTACGAAAACCCCGAAAATGGTGAATGTTTCGGCTTTCAAAGATCAAACGTTAGGCATTTCTCGCAAACCAATTTTGCAAAAAGATCGTAGCAACGATTGGAATCCCGCGATTTGGTTGGGTTTTAACGATAAGTTTTATATCAATCGTACGAGTCGCGACTTAAAACGTATCGATATTGTTGAAGTGGACGTCCATACGGCTACGGCAAAAGCCATTATCGAAGAACGTTTGAACACTTACGTGGAACTTCGTCCGTTGGTTTTGATTGAAAGCACCGGAGAATTGATTCATTGGAGCGAGCGAACCGGCTGGGGACATTGGTATCTCTACGACTCCAAAGGAAATCTGAAAAATGCAATTACGTCGGGAGCATTTCATTGCGAAAGCATTGCCGGCGTAAATCCAAGAACTCGCACCTTGTTTTTTAATGCGATGGGTCGCGAAGAGGGCATCAATCCGTACTATCAATTTCTTTACAGTGTGAATTTGAATGGTTCGGGATTGCGACTTTTGACAAGAGGCGATTTTTCTCACAGTGTGAGTATGAACGATGATTGCACGCATTATGTTGCCACGTATTCGCGAGTGAATACGATTCCGAAATCGGAGTTGGCAGATGCCAACGGACGTGTGATCACCTTGTTGGAAACGGCTGATTTATCAAGACTTTTCGAGCACGGCTATCAATTTCCGGAACCGTTTTCGGTAAAGGCGTCCGATGGAATTACGGATTTGTACGGTGTGATGTACAAGCCGTTTGATTTTGATTCTACGAAACTTTATCCGCTTGTGCAATATGTGTATCCCGGACCGCAAACGGAAGCCGTGAATTTCACGTTTTCGCAACGTATGGACAGGACAGATCGACTTGCACAAATGGGTATGATTGTGATTACGGTTGGCAATCTCGGCGGGCATCCGCATCGCGGAAAATGGTATCACAATTACGGTTACGGAAATTTGCGTGACTATGGTTTGAGATGTAAGATTACGGCTGCACAGCAATTGGCGGCACGTCATAACTTTATTGATATCAATAAAGTTGGAATCACCGGACATTCCGGCGGCGGATTTATGAGTACGGCAGCGATTTTGAAGTATCCCGATTTTTTCAAAGTTGCCGTATCGAATGCAGGCAACCACGACAACAACATTTACAATCGTTGGTGGAGCGAAAAACATCACGGTATTTTGGAAGAAATCATCACAAAAAAAGACAGTGCAGGAGTTGTTACGTCGAGTGATACAACGTTCAAATATACCATGCCGACCAATCAAGCGTTGGCGAATAATTTGAAAGGCAAATTATTGTTGACAACGGGCGAAATCGACGAAAATGTGCATCCTGCCGGCACGATGCGTGTTGTGAATGCTTTGATTAGAGCCAACAAGCGTTTTGATCTGATGGTTTTCCCGACGCAACGACACGGTTATGGCGACATGACCGAGTATTATTTTTGGTTGATGGCGGATTATTTTTCCGAGCATCTCATCGGCGACAGCGAAAAACATCAGACCGATATCCGTCAGATGAATCGGTGGTAGTGCGTAGTGACGGGGCATACCACGTCTCTACATGACGGTTGTTGCAAATACCTGTAGGGGCACAAAATTTTGTGCCCCTACATATTGGAAATCGCCGCCGAACGGAGAAATTTTTTCTTAATTTTTACAAAAAAAACCACCTCCCTTTTTTCGAGTGATGGTTTTTTGTTATGCCGGTGAAAAAATTATTCTTAAAATATTGCAAGTGCAAAACTTTCTTAGTGTGCTAAAGTGTGTGTTTTGTCAGAGCGTAGCACATGAATTAAAGCCCCGATACCAAAGACCAATAAAACTGATAAAACATAGATTGCTTCCATAATTATTTATTTATTTTTGTTTAAGTATAAAAGTCCGGTGGTAAGGAAAACACTCGCAACCAAAAAGCCAATCGTATAAACCATCCACATTTTTTCAAATGATCCTAAAAATGAACTGATAATTATTGCCGTAACAACATATTTTGCTATGTCCATCAGCCATTTTCCAAACTCTTTTTCTGCAACTTCTTTCACTTTCCTTAATTTTCTGCAAAGTTACAACTTTTTTTCGATTTGACCAAATTTTTTGATTTTTTTTATTTCTTAATACTTTTTTTGAGAGCAAAAAAAGTATTCAAAAAAACTCTTTGCAGGAAATACGTCGCCGCTACGCTTTGACATTTCCTGCGATAACGTATTCGTCGCTACGCTCCTCATGGTTTTTTTACGCTGCGCCTCTCGCAGTCATGTCGACCGGAGTGCACGGAGTGGAGACATCTCCCGGCTATTGACCGTTCCCGAATTCCGCCCATACGAGGCTTACGGAAATAAAAAAAAGCGAGGCAAAGCCTCGCTGAATAGAACGACGGAGGTAGGAACCTCCGCCGAACGGGGTTACTGTTTTTTTTGTGTTTTGGGCACCCTACCACGCTTAACCTTGTGCTTAATCTTAAAGGCTGCAAGGTTAAGTTCAAAACTTGTTTCGGATTCTACTTTTTTCAACTCGTCACCCACAATCATTTCAATCAGGTCTGCCCCTTTCTCCATCAATGTCTGCTGTTTTTCAACATTTTCGTGATCTTGCAACAACGCCCCCATGGATTGGGCTACTTGACGCATCTTTGTAAACGCCTCGACGATGGCGATGGTGGTTTGCGTGGCTTGCGGACTTTTGAGAATTGTGGCAAGCATGTACAAGCCTTTTTCGGTGAAAGCCTTTGGGGTTGCGATCGAATGCTTGAGGCTGTCGAACCGGTGGAAATTTTCCACCAGTTCCTGTTTTTCAAAGCTTTGCACAGTCAAAACATAGCCTTCAGGGAATTTGTCGGGGTTGTTTTTGACAGATTTGTTAATGTCTCTCGTTTCTACGCCGTAGAGATCCGCCACATCGCTATCCAAGATAACGTTTTGATTTCTGATGGTGATGATTTTGTTGTTGACATCACCGTTTTTGATTAGGTTTTCCATAATTTTTTTGGTTTTTTCGTTAATAATTATTTCGGGATTTTATACCCCGCTACCTATATAACGCTCGACTTTCGATTTTCGTATATGATTGTTGTTAA
>WRKV01000125.1 GCA_009777915.1 Bacteroidales bacterium
ACAGTCGAAGTCGTCATCGGGTAACGTACTTAGCAATTGCGTAATATCTCCGAAGAGAATTTTATCGACAATTTTTCCTGCTTGTTTTGCACTTTCTTGATTCAATTCGACACCCCATATTTCGCAGGATTGACGTTTTTTGATTTGAGAGGAAAATGCCGCTTCCCCGCAGCCAATTTCTAAGATTTTTTGTGCTGTACTCGGAATGTATTGCAACATTTCAGTGCGAGGTAAGTTATAATAATTGCTCATAATTTTGTTATCTAAACGATATCGCTGCAAAGATACGATTTTTTTTTGAATTTTCAAAGAAATTGTATGTTCATGTGCCTGTATCTTAGGTTTTTTACCAAATTTTCTTATTTTGCGATATTCCCGATTGCGTACAACGGATAAACCTTTATTTTGTCGTATTGCGAAAAATTTTCAAGCGATGTACGAATGCCGTACTCCGATTTTTTTTCGTCTAAAAACACCCACATACTTTGCATTTTTCCTCCTTTTCCCGATTTAACTTCGATGGGAACAATTTTGCTACCCTGCTGAATAACAAAATCTATCTGAGCATTAGAATTTTTTTTCTCGCGAACCCAACAATACAGTTCGTCATCGGAATAGCATGAAGTATTTTTTTTCAATTCACAGCCTACAAATATCTCTGCTACAGCACCCTTGTTTATGGTGTCCAAATCGCTTGCAAGTAAAATTTCCGAGATATTCAAATTCAAAATCCGTTGATAAATTCCGGTATCAAAGGGCAATATACGCCGATATTTTGGATTTATACTTGCACCAAGCGGAATTCCTTTAGCTGATGAATGCGTAACTTGATAGCACAATCCCGCCATGATTAATAATTCTAAAGATGTTTTTACCTGTCCGTTATTAAGTTCTTGCGAAACGTGTTCGTAAACAAATTTTCCTTCTGCTTGTTGTGCAACGGAGCTAAATACCTCGTTGATTCGTGTTGCCGGAATACGCTTTTTATATTTTGCGAAATCGTTTCGGAACGATTGGAGTAAACTATTCAAAATTTTCTGACACTGTAAAAAATCCTGTGTCTTGACAAATTCAGCCACAACTTCCGGCATTCCGCCAATGATCAAAAAGTTTTTCAGTTGCTCCACGATTTTTTCGTGAAGTTCGTTGAATATAGGTTTTTCAGGCGAAGCCTCCTCTATTAGTTTTGTCCACATTTCATGTCCGGTTGCATTCAAAAACTCGCTGAATGAAAAAGGATACATAAACATGGAATCAATTCTGCCAACGCCAAACGATGGAAGTTCTTCCAGTGCAAACTCAAGTAGAGAGCCCGCCGCAATAACGTGAAGTTCGGGCATTCGTTCGTAGAAAAATCGTAAGGCAGAAATAGCACTGGGGCATGCCTGTGCTTCATCCAAAAACAAAAGTGTTTCTCCGGCAACGATAGGTTTGCTATATAGAGCAGCAAGTTTACTACAAATTATATGCGGATCGGAATGTTGCTCAAAAAATGCTTTGGCACTTGCATGGTCTTTGTCCTCAAAATTTATTTCTACAAAATGTGTGAAGTGCTTTCCTAAATTACGGACGGCAGTGGTTTTCCCCACCTGTCGAGCACCGCGAAGCATCAGTGGTTTCCTGTGTTTTTCGCCACTCCATTCCTGTAAGGCATAATCGATTTTTCTATTAAAATAGCCCATAAATTCTTGTTATATTGCAAAAATATGGGGCAAAGATACGATTTTTTTTGCAAAAAAACAAGTCTTTATCCGTATTTTGAAATATATTTTTGTTGCTTTCAACTTGACAAATTCAAATTTTTTTTGTACCTTTGCAGGGCGATTTATGGGTCATAAAAAGCAAAGTAATAGTAAATCAATATATTAACAAAAAAAAACAAATCACAATGTCAAAAAAGTATGTTTACAAATTCGGCGGAAAAACGGCTGAAGGTAAGGCGGACATGAGAAATTTACTCGGCGGAAAAGGTGCAAACCTCGCCGAAATGTGCCTTTTAGGTTTACCTGTCCCCGCAGGTTTAACAATTACAACAGAATGTTGTACAGATTATTATGCTAACAATTGCCAACTTCCAACGGGTTTGATGGACGAGGTTTGGAAGGGTATGCAAGATGTTGAACAAAACATGGGTATGAAATATGGCGATGCTGAAAATCCGTTGTTAATGTCGGCTCGTTCAGGCTCTCGCAGTTCGATGCCGGGCATGATGGATACGGTTTTGAACATCGGTTTGTGTTCCGCAACTCTTCCGGGACTTATCAAAAAAACGAATAATCCGCGTTTTGTTTATGACTCTTATCGGCGTTTGATTATGATGTACGCCGACGTGGTTATGGATAAAGCAGCTGGTTTGGACAAAGGCATTCGTCGTCAGTTGGACGATATGCTCGAAGAATACAAAGAGAAAAAAGGTCTTCACAACGATACGGATTTATCTGCCGAAGATATGGAAATTTTGGCAAATCAATTCAAAGTAAAAGTGAAAGAAGTGATGGGCGTTGAATTTCCGGATGATGCAAAAGCACAGTTGGAAGGTGCAATCAAAGCGGTTTTCATGAGTTGGAACGGAAAAAAAGCCGTGTCTTATCGTCGAATCGAAGGTATTCCTGACGATTGGGGAACGGCTGTAAACGTTCAGGCGATGGTGTTTGGAAACATGGGCGATACGTCGGCTACGGGTGTTGCATTTACACGTGACCCTGCCACAGGAGCAAACATTTTTTACGGAGAATGGTTGCCCAATGCACAAGGTGAAGACGTTGTTGCCGGTATTCGCACACCGAATCCGCTCAATTCCGATACAACGAACGAACAAAACAAACATTTGCCGTCTTTGCAAACGTTGTGGCCTCCGATTTACAAGGAATTGGACGATATCCGCACACATTTGGAAAAAGAATTCAAAGATATGTTGGATATCGAATTCACGATTCAAGAAGGCAAACTATATATGTTGCAATGTCGCGTTGGAAAAAGCACGGGAACGGCTGCTTTGAACATGGCAATGGACATGATTAGCGAAAAATTGATTGACGAAAAAACCGCTGTAATGCGTGTTAGACCTGATCAATTGGACGAACTCCTCCACCCTATTTGCGACCCCAAAATCGAGGCAACTGCAAAATTACTTTGTAAAGGTTTGCCTGCCGGTCCGGGTGCGGCTGTAGGTAAAGTGGTGTTTACTTCGGAAGATGCGGTTGAATGGGCTCGCAAAGGCGAAAAAGTGATTCTACTTCGTAAAGAAACCAATCCCGAAGATGTAGACGGTATGCGTGTTTCCGACGGAATCTTGACTTCGTTGGGTGGCATGACCTCTCACGCAGCCCTTGTGGCACGCGGTTGGGGCAAGTGCTGCATCGTTGGAGCAGGCGTTTTGGATGTTCACGAAGACCAAAAAATGGCGAAAGTAAAAGGTACGGATATCGTGATTAAAGAAGGCGATGTTTTGACGTTGAACGGAACGAAAGGTCACGCTTACGAAGGTGCTTTGAAATTGATGGATTCTTCTGAAAATCCGCGTTTTCAAGAGTATATGAAAATCGTCGACAAGTTCCGCACTATGGGCGTTCGCACGAATGCAGAAACCGCCGAAGATGCACTTTTGGCAAAAAGTTTTGGTGCGGAAGGCATCGGTTTATTCCGTACGGAACACATGTTTTATGGAAAAGGTGCAGACCAGCCTCTTTTCATTTTGCGGAAAATGATTTTGAGCACAAGTGCCGAAGAACGTCAAAAAGCCATTGACGAACTCGAACCATTTGTGAAAAAAGATATGAAAGACACGCTGGCAGCGATGGACGGACTTCCTGTTACGTTCCGTTTGTTGGATCCGCCGTTGCACGAATTTGCACCTACAACTCCGGCTAATCAGGAAGAAGTTGGAAAAGCACTTGGTATTTCAGCTGCTGAAGTTGCAAAACGTGTAGAGGCGTTGCACGAAACCAATCCGATGATGGGGCATCGCGGTGTTCGTTTGGGAATTACTTATCCGGCGATTACCGAAATGCAAGTGCGTGCCATGTTTGAGGCTACTGCCGAATTGCTCAAAGAAGGCAAGTCGCCAAAACCTGAAATCATGGTGCCTGTAACGATTGGTGGACGTGAATTGAACATCAAAAAAGCATCTGTGGATAAAATTCATGATGAAGTTTCTACGAAATTCGGTGTGAAAATCGACTATCTTTACGGTACGATGATTGAAATTCCGCGTGCGTGTTTCTTAGCAGAAAGTATGGCGAAAACCGCAGAATTTTTCTCGTTCGGAACAAACGATTTAACTCAAATGACTTACGGTTTCAGTCGTGATGATGCGAGTGTGTTCTTGCCGGAATATATCGACAAGAAAATTTTAGATCAAGATCCATTCCAAACGATTGATCCGAAAGGTGTTGGCGAGTTGATTACGATGGCTGTTGAACGTGGTCGCAAAGGGCGTCCTAACCTTAAAGTAGGTATTTGTGGCGAACAAGGTGGCGATCCGAAATCTGTAGAATTCTGTTATTTGAACGGTTTGACGTATGTGAGTTGTTCTCCGTATCGCGTGCCCATCGCACGTTTGTCGGCGGCTCAAGCAGCGATCAAGCACGGGAAAAAATAATGCAGTAATCTAAACCATTAAACAAAAAAAAACGAAATGCTTTTGCATTTCGTTTTTTTTTCGTATCTTTGCAAAAAATTAAACACATCGCCTATGACAAAATAATGTGCTGAAAAGCACGAAAAACATATAAAAAATAGCGTTTAGCTGTATTCTGACTTTCAGGAACCTAAGAAATTTCTAAAATCGTTGATTGGAATATGAGTAAATGCTCGCATTGCTGCGGGCTTACTTATTTGACAACGATAGGTATTTCTTAGGACCTCTGAAGGCGGATATTTAAGTCCGCTTTTTTTATTTCCCTAAATCATAAACCATAAATCATAAATCATAAACCAAAAATACCCAAATGAAAAAAATCACCCTAATCTTAATCCTTATCGCAAGTTTTGCGACCCAAAGTTTTGCCTCTTGCCCGATTCCGCAGTGGTGCCCTTCTGCACCTTTGGATCAGAACATTAACTTGGGCAATTCTATTACTCGTATTGATTTTCCTACGGTTATTGCGGCAACTCTTGTTGTTGAGTGGTGGACGGATTTGACGCGTTCCACTCCTTTAACCACTCCTCCTCCCGGCATTATCGTGTCCGGCACCACTTCGACCAACGATCGGGAATATCAGTTTCCTGTTGCCATCTATGGCACGCCCAACAATGCCGGCACCTATCACTACACGGTGAGTAATCTTTGCGGATATGTTGCTCTTAGCGGGACTATCCGGGTGGGAACGCCAACCTCAATAATCACCCAACCTACCGGTACAACCGTTTGCCAAAACACCGCACTGAGTCTCTCAGTAGCGGCGTCCGGCACGGGTTTAACCTATATCTGGGAACAAAGTCCGACCACTGATCCGAACGACTTTTCCCCTGCTCCGGGAACCAACAACGGAACATCTTACACTGTGAATACCGCAACATCGGGTACGTTTTACTATAGAGTAACCGTTGCAGGATTCACAGTCGTAGAAAGTAATATCGTGCAAGTGATCGTTAGTGGTAGTGCACCAACCATCGGCAACGTTACTCCCGCAGTCGAACGCTGGACTACCATAGGCACGGCATTCGCTCCGCTTACCCTTACAGCCAATCCCACAGGCACCCCCACGCCTACCGTCCAATGGTATTCGAACGACACAGCAAGCACCATCGGTGGTACAAATTTGGGTTCAGCAAATGGTGCACAAAGCAATTCGTTTACGCCGCCCAATGCCACCGGAAACACCGATGGCATCTACTATTATGCTGTGGCAAGCAATATGTGCGGTGCTGATACAACCGGCAATACCAGTGGACGACATACCATCATTCACCCCATACCGACTTGTCCTGCCACTACCAATCCCACACCGGGCAACATTTTTTGCACCGGCAATGGTGCCACATTCACAACCATCGGCACACCGTTTTTCAAAACTAATACCGTTTGGACTATTTCGGCAGGGGGCATCAATCAGGAATGGTCTGATGTGGTGTTGACTAATACTTGTGGAAAACCCGGTTTTGCGGGTGGTACCACCAATAACTTTCTTGCGGATTGTCGTGAAAACCGAGTAACCGGCACTAATGAAACTCGCCCCACCTCGACCAATCAAGGTGGCAACACTGCGAATTATTTGGGAGATTTATTTTCTTGGTGTGCTGTGGTCAATCATGCTACTACGCTCTGTCCTTCGCCTTGGCGAGTACCTACCTGTCAAGATTTTATTGATTTGGATGTTGCACTTGGCGGAACAGGTATCAACCGTGGCGGTGCTGATGATGTAAGAGATAAACTTATTGATGTTTCCGGAACTTCCGGCGTAGCTAAACAATTTTGGGGAGGTGCCTGCGTTGGGGTCTGCAGTAGCACGGGGACGCTGGGCAGTCAGGGGTCGTACGCGGACTACTGGTCGTCCTCTGAG
>WRKV01000126.1 GCA_009777915.1 Bacteroidales bacterium
GACCGAAATGCGACGATTGGTCGTTCACGGTGTTTTGCATTTGTTAGGGTACAAAGATGAAACCTCGAAAGAGAAAAAAATCATGACAGCACAGGAGGAGGCTGCGTTGACATGGTGGCAAACTAAAAAATCCCGGTGTAATTTTCCGGAGTGATATTTCTTAATTCGTGTTTAACGGCGTTAGAAACATTCAACGATTTGATGAATTTTTCAATAGCAATGGCATCAATTTTCTCGCCGGTGCGGGTGAGATCTTTCAATGTTTCATAAGGATTCGGATAATTTTCACGTCGCAAAACGGTTTGAATTGCTTCGGCAACCACAGCCCAGTTTTGACTTAAATCCCGTTGCAATACAACCGGATTCAACTCTAATTTCAAAAAACCTTTTCGCAACGAATTAAGAGAAATCAAGGTATGAGCAATCGGAACACCCATATTTCTAAACACGGTTGAATCCGTCAAATCCCTTTGCAGTCGTGAGACAGGCAGTTTTGCGGCAAGATGTTCGAACAACGCATTTGCGATTCCTATATTGCCTTCGGCATTTTCAAAATCAATCGGATTCACTTTGTGCGGCATCGCAGAAGAGCCGATTTCGCCGTCTTTAATGCGTTGTTTGAAATAATCCATAGAAATGTAAGTCCACATATCGCGACTGAAATCCAATAAAATTGTATTGATGCGTTTCAAATTATCGCACATGGCAGCGAAGTTATCGTAATGTTCAATCTGAGTTGTGGTCTGCGTTCGATGAAGTTTCAATATATTATTTACAAAGTGATTGGCAAAATTTACCCAATCGATATTCGGATAAGCAACATGATGTGCATTGAAATTTCCGGTGGCACCGCCGAATTTAGCGGAATAGGGAATCGTGTTGAACAAAGCAATTTGCTTGTTTAATCGCTCAACAAACACGTGAATTTCTTTTCCCAAAAATGTCGGTGACGCAGGCTGACCGTGGGTTTTTGCCAACATAGGAATACTTTTCCAACCCTCAACTGCGGATTTCAAATCTGAAATCAAAGCATTCAATGCCGGAAAAATAACCGCTTCAATAGCATCACGAAACATCATGGGTTGTGCTGTATTGTTGATGTCCTGCGAGGTTAAGCCGAAATGAACAAACTCTTTGAATGCCGACAAATTCAAATTATCAAACGCATTTTTTACAAAATACTCAACCGCTTTTACATCGTGATTGGTTACTTTTTCAATCTCTTTAATCCCTTGTGCGTCCTGCGGAGAAAAGCCTTCGTAGAGTTTTCGCAAAAAAGGTTTTGCCGATTCCGGAAACGTTTCCAATTGTGGTAAAGGAAGTTCGGCAAGGGCGATAAAATACTCGATTTCGACCAAAACGCGATAGCGGATTAAGGCAAATTCGGAGAAAAACGGAGCCAACGGCTCAACTTGGGAGCGGTAACGCCCGTCAATGGGAGAGACTGCGGATAAAGGAGTAATCATTTTGCAAAAATACAAACAATTTTCGAATTCTGCAAATTTTTTGGGAATTATTTTTTCGAATCGGTGTTAAGCCCAATTTCTAATACTTTTTTTGGGAGCAAAAAAAGTATTCAAAAAAACTCTTTGCAGGATTTATTTTTATTACTTTTTTGAGCCCAAAAAAGTAACCAAAAAAGTGAACTGCCCCCCAAAAGTTGGACACAAAACTTTTGGTATGGAAACACGAAAGAATCGTAAATGGACATACGATGACAAATTGGAAGTTGTTCGTATGTATGAAAAAGGCTACGGTTGTAATGTTATCAGTTACAACACAGGTATCACAAAAGGTCAAGTTATTTTATGGTTACGGCGTTATCGAGAACTTGGTTTATCGGGATTGGAAAAACAACGACCTTTGAAGCTTAGCCCGAAGGTCAAAGCAGAAATCATGCATGAAATCAAAAAAAAAGGCTTATCTTTGCAGTCAGCATCCATAACATACGGCATAAGTCCAAGTGCATTGTGGCAATGGCAACAAGCATTTTGTTCTGAACATTCAAGCGTATTGCCAGCCGTATCAAAAACAGGTAAACCTATGGGACGACCCAAGAAAAAAACACCACAGACCGAACTTGAAAAACTTCGGGTTGAAAATTTAGAATTGAAAGCGGAACTTGCTTACTTAAAAAAAGTGCGAGCCTTAGTCGAACAAAGGGAAAATTGCGTAGGGGTGATTGTGCCCAAGCCATCGAAGGACTAAGGCTCAAGTATGAACTTTCAATTTTGCTGAAAGTTGCCAAGATGGCTCGTTCGACCTATTATTATCACATCAAGGAACGGTCAAAAGGGGACAAAGATGAATATGTTTGCACTCGCATAAAACATATTTTTTCAAAGAGCAAAGGCACCTACGGCTATCGGAGAATTACGATGGCATTACGGAATCAGGGAAAAGTTATTAACCATAAAAAAGTAAGCAGACTGATGAAATTATGCGGAATTAAATGTGAGGTAAGAGTGAAAAAATACCGTTCTTACAGAGGAAATCTCGGTAAGACAGCCCCCGATGTTCTGCAACGCAATTTTAAGGCAGATCTGCCCAACAAAAAGTGGGCTACTGATGTAACTGAATTTTCTCTTTTTGGCGAAAAGTTGTTTTTGTCGCCGGTATTGGATTTGTTTAACGGTGAAATTATCAGTTACCAGCTGTCAAAACCTCCGAATTTACAAATGGTATTAGATATGCTGAACCATGCTGTTGCAAACAAAAATAATACTGATGGATTGATTTTACACTCTGATCAAGGTTGGCAATATCAACATCTTGCCTATCAAAATATCCTCAAGCAAAAGGGCATTGTGCAAAGCATGTCCAGAAAGGGGAACTGTTTGGATAATGCGATTGTTGAAAACTTTTTTGGTTTATTAAAATCAGAATTACTATATTTGCATAAATTTTCCTCAATGGAAGACTTCAAAAACAAGTTAATTGACTACATGAAATTCTACAACGAAAAGAGAATTAAACTCAAACTAAAAGGCATGAGTCCTGTTAAATACAGAACTTATACCTTGTTAAATAAATTAAATCTATAATCCGTCCAACTTTTGGGGGGCAGTTCATACCGCTCCGACTTTTTCCTGCGGTTTGGTATTCGCTTCGCTCATGGTTTTTTACGCTTCGCCAAATCGCATTCATAATTCATAATTCATAATTCATAAATGCCGCCCCTACTAATCACTATTTTTCGTGGGGTTATTAACAATTTACGAAAGTTTTCAACATTTTAACACTTTTTAACAAAAAAAATATACGAAAATCGGGGGGTCGAGCGTTATATATGGTAGGGGCGACGCATGCCTCGCCCTTAACTATAAACCATAAAAAACAAAACACTATGAAAAAAATTAATGTACAAGACACTGAAATCACAGTGATCACAGTGGCAGAACAAGATTACATCTGCTTGACAGACATGGTAAAATCTATCGAAAATGGGCTTGCTCTCATCGAAAAATGGTTGAGAAACAAAAACACCATTGAGTTTATTGGTATGTGGGAGGAAATGTATAACCCCTATTTTAATTCCCTCGAATTCGGGGGAATTAAAAATGCAGCAGGATTAAATCGTTTTGTTCTTTCCGTAAAACAATGGATTGAAAGGACCAACTCTGTTGGAATCATCGCCAAAGCCGGACGTTACGGTGGTACGTATACACACAAAGATATTGCCTTTGAATTTGCGTCATGGGTGTCGCCACAATTCAAACTCTACTTGCTCAAAGAATTCCAACGCCTAAAAGAGGAAGAACAAAAAGCCTTGGGTTGGTCGGCTAAACGCGAATTGGCTAAAATCAACTACCATATTCACACCTCTGCCATCAAGCGAAACCTTATCCCCACAGAACTTTCATCACAACAAATATCCTTTATTTATGCTGACGAGGCGGATGTTTTGAATGTTGCTCTCTTTGGAGTTACCGCCAAACAATGGCGGGATAGAAACCCCGAAAAAGGCGGAAACATGCGGGATTACGCCTCAATCAACGAATTAATTTGTCTTTCGAATATGGAAAATCTGAATGCTGTTTTCATCAACGAGGGCTTGTCGCAAAAAGAACGTTTAATCAAACTAAACCACATCGCCATTCAGCAAATGCAAATTTTGCTGGGTGTGGCGAATCGGAAATTGTTGAATTAGTGGTTGTGGCAAATGCAACCGTATGGGTCGAAAATTTTCGACCCATACAAAAACCTGCCTCTACCGCACACAGCGGAGCGCGAGCCCGTCCGTCTTATTGCTGCTGTTCTGAGGGTAGATGTTGCCACCCGCGAAGTGCAGGAAGCGAGTATACGTGGCGGTAGACTCCGAAGACGACCAGTAGCCCGCAAACGACCCCTGACTGAGCAGCGTCCCCGTGCTACTGCTGTATCCAACGTAAGCACCTCCCCAAAATTGTCCGGCGTCGCCGGAAACATCGATAAATTTGTCTCTTACAGCATCAGCACCGCCACGATTAATACCTGTTCCACCAAGTGCAACATCCAAATTCACAAAATCCTGACAGGTCGGAACTCGCCAAGTGCCCGGACAAAGCACAGCAGCATGCGTCATCACCGCACACCAAGAAAATAAATCACCTAAATAAGCAGAGGAGGTGTTGCCACCTTGATTGACCGCCGTAGGGCGGGTTTCGTTGGTGCCCGTAGTTCGATTGCCACGACAATCATTGTTAAAATTCGGATCAGCACCACCGGCAAAACCTGTTTTGCTGCAAGAGGAAGTCAACACCACATCAGACCACTCCTGAGAAATCCCATTGCCGGAAATAGTCCAAACGGTGTTGGTCTTGAAAAACTGCGTGCCGATGCCCTCCGTGAATGTGGGTCCGTTCCTTGTAGGCGAACAGCCGTTATCGCCTGTTAGATTGGTGCTTGCAGGGCAGACCGGTCCAACGATATGCTTTCCGCTGGTGTTAGTTGTTGCAACCGTGCTACCGCAACCGTCGGTAGCCACAGCATAGTAGTATATGCCATCAGGGGCGTTTGGTATTGTTGCGGGCGGTGTGAAAGTGTTACCTGTTGAACCGCTCACCGCTATTCCGCCACTATTGCTTGCTGAGGTGTTCGAATACCACTGAATGGTAATCGGTAGCATGCTGCTAATCGGATCATCTGTGAGTGTGAGTGGTGTGAATGCCGTGCCTACAACAGTGTAGCGTTCGCCGATTGGTGTAACCGTGCCAATGGTGGGCGGTCCTGCCAGAGTTATACTGCCATGTAGCAACTCTACGCCACAGGTATTGCTCACCGTGTAGTGGTGAGTGCCGGGGTCTGTGGGTGCTCCTTTAATGGAAACAGGAAACGCGTATTCACGCTCGCCGAGCGGAGTCGAGGCGTCGCCGGATACTGTAATGCCGGGAGGAGGAGTGGGCCTAAAGTTGGTGCGTGTCTCGTTCATCCACCAGGTGATGACAAGGGTTTTAGCTATCACCGATGGAAATTCGATGGGGTCGATAGTATCGCCCGGGCAGAGAATCTGATGCAAGGGGGCTGAAGGACACCATTGCGGAATAGGGCAATGAGCAAAACTTTTGGTCGCAAAAATTGCGATAAGGATTGTGATGAGGGTGATTTTTTTCATAGGTATTTTGATTGGATTTTTGACCATAAAAAGAGCGTACACCTTACTTTGCACGCTTTCTGGTTGTCCAAAACCAATTACCTAAACAAAGTGAGAGTACGCTATGGTACACCACTTCTACCCATTAGGTAATGATCAAAAGCCTTAAATCTTTTTTTTTGAATTGGACATTCGAAAGCGATTAGGCAAAATGACGATGCAAAGATACAAAAAAAATTTTTATTTTAACACTTTTTAAGAAAAATAATTTGGTAAAACAAAAATATTGTTGTAATTTTGCAAAATCAAAATATGCTTGAAATGAAACGCAAATCCTACTTAGCAGACGATTCCTCGCTTGATGTCAATGTTGCAAGTGAGCCGGCAGTAGCATACAGCACAAATCGTGAACACACTTATCAATATGATTCTGATAAGGTTACATACGCACCACAGCCAATTTTAGAGCCGGACGAAAAATTACGCAATGCTATTTCTGTAGATGAATTCAAAGAAATCGCTCGCGAAATTGTAGGAAAAGTACATTATAATTTTTACGGAAATGAACGTCTTGTTGACCCGAGAAATACGTGATTATATTGAGGATCTGGTAATTGTTCTTTACCAAAAACGGTATTTCAGTTGGTTGGATTCTTCGGAAACAATCACACAGAAGCACAGTATTTATAGTTTGTCAAATCAAAATAAATTTCGTATCTTTGCAAAAATTATTTAATACCCTAATAAAATGAGTACACATTTCCCTAACATCAGCAAAATCCCTTTTGAGGGTAAAAATTCCAAAAATCCGTTGGCTTTCCGCTATTATGATGCCGAAAAAATGGTTCACGGTAAAAAAATGAAAGATTGGTGTAAATACTCAAAGGCCAACCGTCAGACC
>WRKV01000127.1 GCA_009777915.1 Bacteroidales bacterium
CAACCGCGTGCAAGCGATGGTAGAGCGTATGGACGAATTGGGTTTCGGCGGCTGCACCAACACCGGAGCCTGCGAATTCGAATGTCCGAAAGGCATCAAAATCGACCATATTGCCAAACTCAACCGCGAGTTTATCGCTGCAAAACTTTGTGCACAACTGCCCAAGCAAGGCGGTGGGGTGGCGATATAAGCTGTGTTTGAGACCATGAAAATCGAAGTGAAAAAAAAACAATCTCTATTGGAACTTTTGAGTGAAACATTTCCCGAAAGTACGAAAACGCATTTGAAAAAAGTTATCAAATATGGTTTCGTTTCTCGTGGCGAATTGATTTTGAAAAACCCTGAAACCCCTGTAAATAAAGGGCAAACCCTCAACTACAAAAAATACAATGGCAAGGAAGTCAGGAGAGAGAAAGTGCCGTTTCAAATTGTTTTTGAGGACGAACATTTAATCGCAGTTTCGAAACCTGCGGGCATTCTAACCGTTGGCACAACTACGGAAACCAAAAAATCCATGTACAAAATGGTGTTGGATTATGTGACCAAAAAACGTGAAAAGGTTTTCGTTGTACACCGCTTAGATAGGGAGGTTTCGGGGCTTTTATTATTCGCAAAATCAGAAAAAGTCAAAAAAAATTTAATTGAAAATTGGCACGAAAATCAGAAATTGTATTGGGCTTTGGTCGAAGGAAAGCCACCAAAGGCAAGCGGTTCCGTGCAGTCCTATTTGATTGAGGGACCCAAACAGAAAATGATGGTGGTAGAAAATCATCAGTCACCGAATACCAATAATCGGTTACCGGTAAATATGCCACAATTAGCAACATTACGATACAAAACATTGTCTCACCACAACAATTATACGCTACTCGAAATTCATTTGGAAACCGGGCGAAAAAATCAAATTCGCGTGCAGATGGCAAGCCTGAATTGCCCTATTGTCGGCGATAGAAAATACGGTGCAGATGCGAAATATATCCGCCAAATTCGATTGTTTGCATTCTCGCTTTCGTTCAAACATCCGATCACCAAAAAACCTGTTCACCTTTCGCTACCCATGCCGAAAACATTTCTGAGCATTGAGCAAGGAGATGAGAAATATTGATGATTTTGATATTTCAAAAAAAAAATGTATCTTTGTAAAAAAGTTTTATTATGAAAACTCTAAAGTATAATTTTGACGAATTGCCATCTGATGAAGGTAATATGTTGGGCGAACCCGAAGTGGCATATACTTACGAAAACAAAAAAGATTGTGAGTCCATTTTGATTGGGAAATTCGATGAAATTGCATCAAAGCCAATCCTTGAGAAACAAATCATTTTTGAACCCGATGAGGATTTCTACAATTCCATTCCAATGGAAACTGTGCGGGATAAGTTACACGAAGTAGTCGATAAATTGTACGCAAAGTAATGAAAGTAGTAGTAACAGCCGCCGTTTACGAGTTTTTGGAAAATCTTGTAATAACACTCTACAAACAAGAGTATTTCGGATTTGAGGAAGACGCAAGAAAATACGTTGATGAATTATATGATGATATAACACAAACGCTACCTACACGACTTAAAAAACCAGCTCCTCAACATTACGATAAATATGGAAGTGGTTTGTATTATGTCATATTCAAGAAAAGTAAAAGAACGTCTTGGTATGCATTTTTCAGAATATACCAAAAAGATGGTGAGCGTTACTATCAAGTGCGACACATCGGAAACAATCACACAGAGGCACAACATTTGTAATCATGTCGTTCAATATAACATCGAATTTCAAACCTACGGGGGATCAGCCTGAGGCTATCAAAGAGTTGGTAGCGGGCGTGGAGCGTGGCGACAAAGCACAGGTTTTACTTGGCGTTACCGGTTCGGGAAAAACATTTACGATTGCAAATGTGATTGCTGAAACTAACCGTCCGACGTTGGTTTTGAGCCATAACAAAACTTTGGCGGCACAACTTTACAGCGAATTTAAACAATTTTTTCCGAATAATGCCGTAGAATATTTTGTGTCGTATTACGACTATTATCAGCCCGAAGCGTACATTCCAAGCACGAATACTTACATCGAAAAAGATTTGCAAATTAACGATGAAATCGAAAAACTTCGTTTAAGTGCGACATCGGCTCTGCTCTCCGGAAGGCGTGATATTATTATAGTTTCATCGGTTTCGTGTATTTACGGAATGGGGAATCCGCAGGATTTTGCATCGAATATTATTGTGCTTGAAAAAGGACAGCGTTTGTTGATGAAACAAGTGATGCTCGCCTTAGTCAATTCGCTTTATTCGCGACATGAAATCGAATTTAATCGTGGAAATTTCCGTGTGAAAGGCGATACGTTGGATATTTTTCCGGCTTATGCGGATTATGCATATCGTGTGATTTTTTTCGACGATGAAATCGAATCGCTTGAAATGTTTGATCCTCTGAATGGTCAGCGAATAGAGGCGAAAGAGCAAATCACAATTTTTCCGGCAACGTTGTTTACAACCGATGCAAACCGTATGCACGAAGCGATAAAAAATATCCAATTGGATTTGGGAAATCAAATCGAATACTTCAAAGAAATCGGCAAACATTTGGAAGCGAAACGCCTTGAAGACCGCGTTACGTACGATGTTGAGATGATGAAAGAATTGGGCTATTGCAGCGGTATCGAAAATTATTCTCGCTATTTAGATGGTCGAGAAATTGGCTCACGACCGTTTTGTTTGTTGGATTATTTTCCCAAAGATTTTGTGTTGGTAGTGGACGAAAGTCATGTAACGATTTCGCAGATTCATGCGATGTATGGCGGAGATCGGAGTCGAAAAATTAATTTAGTCGACTATGGTTTTCGATTGCCTGCGGCATTGGATAATCGTCCGTTGAAATACGAAGAGTTTGAAAAATTAATCAATCAAACTATTTATGTCAGTGCAACTCCTGCTGATTTTGAATTAAAGGAATCCGGCGGTGTTGTAGTGGAACAGCTCATTCGACCGACAGGTTTATTAGACCCGATTATTGAAGTTCGACCCAGTCAAAATCAAGTTGATGATTTGTTAGATGAAATTGAAAAAGTAACAGCAAAAGGTGGCAGAACACTCGTAACCACGCTAACCAAGCGGCAAGCAGAAGAACTCACCAAATATCTACACAATATCGGAATCAAAACTCGCTACATTCATTCGGATGTAGAAACACTCGAACGCGTGGAAATTTTGCAAGATTTGCGATCGGGTTCGTTCGATGTTTTGGTTGGTGTAAACTTGTTGCGTGAAGGTTTGGATTTGCCGGAAGTGTCGTTGGTTGCGATTATGGATGCCGACAAAGAAGGTTTTTTGCGTAGTGCTCGTTCGCTCACACAAACCGCCGGACGTGCTGCAAGAAATGTGGAAGGGTTAGTGATTATGTATGCCGACAAAATCACGAAATCCATACAACAAACCCTTGATGAAACCAATCGTAGACGAGAAAAACAAATTGCATACAACACAAAAAATCACATTACGCCGACACAAATTATTAAGTCGCTTGATTCGAGTTTGGTAAAACATAAACCATCGACAAATTATTTTATCGAGAACCAAGAATTCAATATCGCTGCTGATCCCGTTGTTCAATACATGACGAAAGACCAGTTGCGACGCTCGATTCAGAACACACGCAAACAAATGGAAGCTGCCGTTAAAGAATTTGATTTCAAGGCAGCAGCAAGATTCCGTGATGAAATTACGGAGTTAGAAAAACGTTTGATGTAGATGGTTTGTTGGCTACCGTAAGTTTTATTTTCCCAACACCATTTTTAGGCTTAAAAAGTGCTAAAAATGCAGTTTTTTTCTTATCAAGTGTTAAAATTGTGAAAAATTTCGTATCTTTGTGGTGTCCTATTGGACGAAATTTATTAAAAAAAAGAAGTGTCTTTATACTGATTGAAATCTGCAAATCTCAAAAAAAGTATATACAGAAAGACGCAAAGAACGAGTGGGCTTGTTCTTTTCGCGTTGTATATACAGGTTATGCAGATACCTAATCAGTGCGTGGGAAAACAACCCACTTCTTTATTAGGCAAAACTAAAATTTCCTCGTGGTTGTTGTGGAATGCGAAAAACCATTATGAAACAACCACAAAAAACAGTAGAATTCACAAGTGCAGCAACTAATTTTTATATTTTTTCTCTATTGAGAACCAAATGTTGTTTGTTGCTCATCGTTGGAATTAGCTTGTGTTTCACCGGTAGTGCAGAGAAAATAGATTCTATTCCTAAACATCCTTTGTTTGTCGAGGCTTACGGTGCTTTTGGAACGGTTTTCGGAACGAATGAATTTGTGACAGATGTTGGACGATACGAGGCATTCTCACTTCGGTTTGCTCGTTCTGCGAATGGAAGTTCACGGAAAGATTTCACCTACAATATGCCGTTTTACGGTATCGGATTCTATAAGCCATCTTTCGAAAATAATCCCGGATTTGGGAATCCGTTTTCTTTCTATATGTTCAGAGGAAGTACACTTTCCCAATTTACCGACAATCTTGGTTTGGTTTTGGAAATGAATTTGGGTTTGGCGATGAATTGGACGCCCTATGATTTGTTCGATAATCCTAACAATATAGCTATTGGGTCGCACAATACGGTACAAATTGGATTGAGACTGTACTTGGAATATGTCTTTTTCAGATATTTTCAGATGAAATTCGGTTTCGACGTCACGCATTTCTCCAATGGAAATACCCATATGCCAAACAGAGGTGTTAATATGGGAGCCTTGAGTTTCTCTTTGGCTTACAATTTCAATCCTGTGAACAAAGGGTATCTGTTGCGAAACACATCTTATGAAGATCCTGTGATTCCGCGCCATCTTGAGCATGATGTGGAATTTCTGTTTTCGAATCGCCAAACCATGTTTGATACAACCGGCAACAACTTGCCGTCGCCCTTTGTTGATGCCGACTTCAAGGTTTTAGGATTGCTCTATAATCCGATGATTGTGACCGGTCATAAATTCAAGTGGGGACCAAGCATTCGTCTTTTGTACGATGAGAGTTCGAATGCAAGAGCATGGCGGGAACTTCATCCGGACGGTCAATGGTACAATCGTGTTGAATTCGCAAAATTTACTGATCGGTTGTCGTTAGGATTGGCACTTCATGGCGAAATTTCCATGCCAATAGTTTCTGTTTTTGCATCGATCGGATACAATGTTTATCACAAGCATCATTACGACAAGGCATTCTTTCAAACAGTCGGCATAAAAACGTATTTGAAAGATAATCTCTTTGTGTCGTTAAGTATCAGCACAAAGGAATTTTACAAATCAAATTTTCTGTGTTGGACTCTCGGCTACACATTAAACAGCAAACGTTTCCTTTAACTTCCCTGTTTGGCGGTGATTTCCATTAGTCGCATTCCGTTAGGAATGCCTCGCTCGGTAGAAAAGGACAAATGTTACCAACACCACGCATGCCGTAGTATGCAACCGATAAATAGATGGGATGCATCCCATACGGGATGCTGGATATAAAAACCGAATGCATATTCTACCGAGCGATACATCCCTACGGGATGTAGAACGCACGGATAATAACCCCACGAAAATTAGTGATTAGTAGGGGCGGCATTTATGATTTATGAATTATGAATGCAATTTGGCGAAGCATAAAAAACCATAAGGTCGCAAAGCAAAATTTACCGTAATACTTCAATAACCCCTTGTTTTCCGGCAGGACGAAAACCCAATTCCAAAAGATTGTCGTAGGTGTCTTCCCACAATAAATTCAAGTCGGTCGGAGCGTGTGCATCGCTGGAAATGGTGACGGGAATGCTTAGGTTTTTCAGGCGTTTCAGAATATCGACAGACGGAAAATAATCGTTGTGCCGTTGTTTGTAAATACCTCTTGTATTGACTTCAACAATCACGTTTTTTTCTTTAATTAAAGCAATGGTTTCGTTCACTAAATCGTTGTACCATGTTTCATGTTCTTGAAAAAATCGACCTTTATTATTCATTTTGATTTTATCGAAATGCCCAATGATATCAAGGCTTTCATTCTCTATCATCAAATTGGTTTGATGATAAAATGCTTTCGCTGCTTGACGAATATCGCCATTAAAAAATTCATAAAAACCATCGTCGTAATGCGAGATATCCGGACCGTCCGTAAACCATAAATCTTTTGCTGTTTTCACAGGTGTTCGACCAACAACCAAATGCACGGAACCCAAGATAAAATCGAAGTTCCAGCGTTCGGCAACCTCTTTCATCGAACGTGTAACATCAGGAATATAATCAAATTCAAAACCGTACAAAATCTCAATTTGTCCGTCAAATTCGCGTTTTAAGGCGATCATATCTTCAACATATTTCGGAACATCGGCATGATTAATGCTAAATCCATTGTCGTCTGTAATCGGCGAATGGCTTGTAACTCCAATGGATTGGAAGTTATGTTT
>WRKV01000128.1 GCA_009777915.1 Bacteroidales bacterium
CTACGGATGATGGAAAGTCCGTTTTTTTTATTGTCTGAAATCAAAAATCTAAACCAAAATAACCATGAAAAGAATCACCCTTATCTTAGTTATCATCGCAACTTTTGTGACCAAAAGTTTTGCGTATTGTCCTATTCCGCAGTGGTGTCCCAAAGCTGACTTGCATCAAACTCTCTGTCCGGGCGATACTATCGACCCTATCGAATTTCCATCGGTTATCGGAAAAACCCTTGTCATCACTTGGTGGACGAACGAGACACGTGTCAACTTTATGCTCAATCCTCCTCCCGGCATTACAGTTTCCGGCGATGCCTCGACTCCGCTTGGCGACCGGGAATACGCATGGCCTGTTTCCATTAAGGGCACGCCCACAGCCACCGGCACCCATCACTATACTGTGAGCAATACCTGTGGCGTAGAGTTGCTACACGGTAGCATTACTGTTGTAGGACTCACCATTGGCACGGTGACGCCCACAGGCGACCGTTACATCGTTGTAGGCACAGCATTCACACCACTCACTCTCACCGCTGAGCCCGCAGGCATACCTCCGATTACCATTCAGTGGTTTTCGAACACCACCGCAAGTACCACAGGCGGAACAAATTTGGGTTCAGCCAATGGTGCACAAACCGACACGTTTACACCGCCGAGTGCTACAGTAAACGCTCCTAATGGCATATACTATTATGCTGTAGCAACCAACTCCTGCGGAAACATCGCCACCAATGTTAGCGGAAAACATGTAATTGGACCCGCTTGCAACTCGTACGTAGGTGCGACGGGAGTAGCTTCTTGCACGGGCACTACCGGTGTTGCACCCGGTACAGTGTATTGGGGCGGTTCAACCAATATCAATGCCAATGCTAGAACCATTTCCGGTAATGGTATCACGCAAGTTTGGTCGGGTGCTGTAACCACTACCGGTTGTGATAAAACGGGATTTACTGCCGGTAACGTAAATGCCGATTGTCGAAATTCCACCAACGGTTCCTGGGTTCATTATTTCAATTGGTGTTATGTGATGCGTCATGCTACCACGCTTTGTCCTTCGCCTTGGCGTGTGCCCACTTGTCAGGATTTTGTGAATTTGGATGTGGCGATGGGTGGTACAGGTATTGGCCGCAGTTTAGCCAATAATGCCACTTCTAACGGTTGGACAGGAACAAATTCAACAGAAAAATATACCGGCACAGCCACTGGAACTTGGGGTGGTGCCCGGTGGACGCAGCACGCTACCGATTTCACTACGAGTCTAGCTTCGAGCTACTGGTCGTCGTCAGAGAGCAGTGCCACGCATGCGTTCCGTATAGCCTATTCTCAGAGTGCCATCGTCTATGACAATATCACTAAGAACATTACTGGGTATGCCTTGCGCTGTGTGCGGTAGTGCCGTAGTGAATAGTGATTTGTAGAGACAGAAACGTCATTGCGAGGGCAACGCCCGAAGCAATCCATAATAGCAAATAGATTGCTTCGCCACTACGTGGCTCGCAATGACGGACAATAGTAAATCGTAAATCCGTAAATTGTAAATTAAATTCCCCTCCTTTGGAGGGGTGGCACGAAGTGCCGGGGTGGTCATAAACCCCTCGCCGGCGATGGTCATAAACCACCTCCCGGCTTCGCCGTACTCCTCCAAAGGAGGAGAATTTTTTGCCCTACGTTATTGATTACGCCCTTTCAGGGCGAGAGGCGCAGCGTAAAAGAATTATGAGGAGCGTAGCGACGAATACGTTACCGCAGGAAATGTCAGAGCGTAGCGGTGACGTATTTCCTGCAAAGAGTTTTTTTGAATACTTTTTTTGCTCTCAAAAAAAGTATTAGGAAATATAGACTAATAATAGCAAGGGGATGTCTCGACTTCGCCACTGCGTGGCTCCGCTCGACATGACGGCAAAAAAAAATGTAAATCGTAAATTTGTAAATCGTAAATTAAAAAAACGAAATGCTCGCATTTCGTTTTTTTTTTGTATCTTTGCAAAAAATTTTTATTATGCATACGGAATTAAACGACCAAGAACAATTTCGCCGAGAGGCGTTGAACGAACTTCGCAAACTGAATATAAACCCCTACCCTGCTGCGGAATTCCCTGTGAATGCTACTACTTCAGAGATTTTAGAAAATTTTCCGAAGGATAATTCGTTGTACCAAAACGTGAGTATTGCAGGCAGAATTATGAGCCGTCGTGTGATGGGAGCCGCATCATTCGTGGAGTTGAGAGACCAAGTTGGAAAAATTCAGCTCTATGTCAAACGAGATGATATTTGTGATGGCGAGGATAAAACCATGTACAATACCGTTTTCAAAAAACTTACGGATATTGGCGATTTTATTGGGGTTACAGGAAATGTGTTTGTAACGCAAATGGGCGAAATCAGTATTCATGTGAGATCGTTTACGATGCTGAGCAAATCTCTGAAACCCTTGCCAATCGTGAAAGAGAAAGATGGTCAAACCTTTGATGCATTTACTGATCCTGAACAACGTTATCGCCAACGTTACGTGGATTTGATTGTAAATCCGCACATCAAAGACACGTTTGTCAAGCGTACAAAAATCATCAACACCATTCGGAATTACTACAACGAACAGGGATTCCTCGAAGTGGATACACCAATTTTGCAAGCGATTCCCGGCGGTGCTGCCGCACGTCCGTTTACCACACATCACAATGCGTTGGATATGCAATTGTACTTGCGAATTGCAAACGAACTTTATTTGAAACGCTTGATTGTCGGAGGTTTTGACGGTGTTTACGAATTTTCTCGAAACTTTCGAAACGAAGGTATGGATCGGACGCACAACCCCGAATTTACATGTATGGAAGTGTATGTCGCCTACAAAGATTACAATTGGATGATGAAAAACACCGAAAATTTGATTGAGCGTGTTGCTTTGGAACTCAACGGTACAACGGATTTTCAGGTTGGCGATAAGGCAATCAGTTTCAAAACTCCGTTCAAACGAATGACGATGCTTGATGCCATCAAAACTCATACAGGCGTTGATATCAGCGGAATGAATGAGGAACAACTTCGTGAAGTTTGCAAGAATTTGCATATTCCTACAACTCCGGAAATGGGCGTAGGCAAACTGATTGATGCGATTTTCGGAGACAAATGCGAAGATCATTTAATTCAACCAACATTCATCACAGACTACCCGATTGAAATGTCGCCGTTAACCAAAAAACATCGCAACAATCCGGCATTGACCGAGCGTTTCGAATTGTTTGTAAACGGTAAAGAAATCGCTAACGCTTATTCCGAATTGAATGATCCAATTGACCAACGCGAACGTTTTGAAGAACAACTCAAACTCTCTGAAAAAGGCGATGATGAAGCGATGTTTATCGACCAAGATTTTTTACGTGCTTTGGAATATGGTATGCCGCCAACGGCAGGATTAGGCATCGGAATCGACCGTTTGGTCATGTTTATGACCAATTCGCCATCGATTCAAGATGTGTTGTTTTTTCCACAAATGCGTCCCGAAAAACGTCATTGCGAATCATCTTCCACAATCTCCACATCCTGAAAATCCTGCGACTCTCCGTTGACCCAAGTTTTTTTATCAAAAAACGGCGATTCTACAGTAGTGGTCGTGGTTTTGTGCATCTGGCTGAAAATAATTTGTTGCTGACGAATTTTTTCGGGTAATCCCAAGAGAAAACTCACAATCGGCATCAAAATTCCGAACCAAAAAGCCGTCCAAAATGTGGCAACTTCAAAACCCGGAACCATTTTTCCGGCAAGCATCACCAATCCTGCATTGATGACCAAAAGAAACAATCCCATCGTGACTGCGGTTATCTGAAAGGTCAGTAAAATCAATACCGGACGAAGAAATGTGTTGAGCAAAGCCAAGACAATTGCAACACCTATCGCCGTAAAGATATTTTCCACATAAATGCCCGAAAGCATCCACGCCACAATAAAAATGGAAACGGTGTTAATCGCTATTTTGAAAAGTGTTTGTTTGAAATTCATATTAATTATTTTTATTTTAGACCCGAAGCGAGTACATCAACGATGTGAATTGTTTTGATGGGAAGTTCATGTTTCTTGATATAAGTATCCATATTGGCTAAGCAGGTCATATCCGTTGAAACGATATATTCCGCACCGGTTGCCAAAGCGTGATTAATTTTTTCTTGTGTCATGGCAACGGAAATCGGTTCAAATTTCATGGCAAACATACCGCCAAACCCGCAACATTCCTCAGTTTTATTCATTTCAATCAATTCCAAACCTTTCACATGACGCAACAAAATTCGCGGTTCTTCTTTGATACCGTATTCACGAAGTGCGTTGCAACAATCGTGGAACGTTACCGTGTGATTGAATGTTGCACCAATGTCAGTAACACGCATCATGTTGACCAAAAAATCCGTAAGTTCAAAAATGTTGTCATGAAGTTCGTTGTTTTCCAAATGCAATCCGGTATTGTAAAACAGTTTGGAGTAGTAATTTTTTACATAGCTCACACATCTTGCAGACGGAGCCACCACGTAGCGTTTGTTGCTAAAATCGCGAATAAATTTTTCGCCGATTTCTTTAGCTTCGTCCCAGAATCCGTTTTTGAAAGCCGTTTGTCCGCAACAGGTTTGATTGTAATTATAGTTAATTTTCACATTCAATTTTTGAAAAATTTTCAACAAATTAAATGCTGTTTGCGGTGCCAAACGGTCGACACAACACGGAATAAATATATCAACTTCTTTTTCTAAGGTCATCGGAGTATATGATTTGCTTTGCAAAGGTACGAAAAAAAAATGAAATACGGTAATTTTTTGCCTTGTGTTACCAAAATTTTAACACTTTTTAACACTTTTTAAGTTTTTTTTTCGGATTTTTTGTTGTAACTTTGTGGCATTATTTTTCAAACAAAAAAATTATGAACCTTATGAGTGAAGAACAAAAAGGCGAAGTCATTATCTATCAGAACGATGACGATAGCGTTAAGTTAAACGTTCGATTAGAGAACGAAACGGTTTGGTTGACCCAACAGCAACTTGCCGAACTTTTTCAAACATCTCGAACAAATGTGGTAGAGCATATTAAACACATTTTTGAGGAAGGCGAATTAAGTGAAAATGCAACTTGTCGGAAATTCCGACAGGTTCAAATTGAGGGTACTCGTGAGGTTTCCCGAGAATTACCATTCTATAACCTCGATTTGATTATCTCCCTCGGCTATCGTATAAAGTCACGCATCGCTACGCAATTCCGCATTTGGGCAACCGAACGCCTCAAGGAATATCTCGTCAAAGGCTTTACAATGGACGACGAACGCATGAAGAACGCAGGCGGTGGAGGCTATTGGTACGAACTACTTGATCGCATTCGGGATATTCGCTCATCGGAGAAAGTGCTGTACCGACAAGTATTGGACTTATATGCAATGAGTGTGGATTATGATCCCTCATCGCCTGTATCTGTAGAATTTTTTAAGATTGTGCAAAACAAACTGCACTACGCCGTTCACGGACATACGGCTGCTGAATTGATTTTCTCGCGAGCCGACAGCAACAAGCCATTCATGGGATTGACCGTTTTTCCCGGAAAACAACCCACACAAAAGGATGTTGTCGTTGCAAAAAACTATTTGGACGAAGATGAGTTGAAAATTCTCAACAATATGGTTTCCGGATATTTCGATTTTGCGGAAATTCAAGCGATGAAACGCAAGCCTATGTACATGAAGAATTACATTCAGCAGTTGGATAATATCTTATCCTCTACCGGAGAAAAACTTTTGCCAAACGCAGGACGTATAAGCCACGACCAAGCAGTAAACAAAGCGATTTCGGAATACCGTAAATATCAAGTTAAGACACTTTCACCTGTCGAAGAGGACTATCTGAAAACAATAAAAAACGTGCAGAAAAAGATAGACAAAACATAGATTTTTTTGTCGAAACATCAATTTTTTCACAAAATCGACCGAAAAAAACTCTCCTTAGCCAGTTTCTTCCTAATGCGATAGCGAACCGTGCGAACACTCGCCGGCTCAATGTTGAATAGCAAACTGATGTCGTCCACCTCGATATTCGCCATAAAGCAAATGATATACTTCATATCCATGCCGGTGATTTTCACGTTGGCACTCTCACAGACACTCTCGATCAGCGTGGGGTCTAATTTCGACAACCGCTCAAGGTAGATTTGCTTGTCCTTGCTGTCGATAAGGGTGCCGGGTAGCATCTGTGTTATGCTCTCGATGGTGTTTTGTGCGTGATAGTGTCCCAACTGTTGCTTGTTGGATTGCT
>WRKV01000129.1 GCA_009777915.1 Bacteroidales bacterium
GTGGCGAAGCAATCTATTTGCTATTGTGGATTGCTTCGGGCGTTGCCCTCGCAATGACGTTTCACTATTCACTAATCACTATTCACTATCGGGCGAGGCATGCCTCGCCCCTACTAATTATCCCTCACACAACGCAAGGGGAGCCCGAATAGCTTGTGGCCCCAAGTCTGCGGGGCAACGTAGCCATCTGTGGCGAAGTCCATGAAGAACCCGTAGTCTGCACCGTACTCCGACTGCGACCAATAGAGCCCGCCGAAACCCTGGATGTCCAGCGAGCCGTCCGGGTGGCAGAAGCCACCGTAAGCACCACCCCACGTAGTGAGATAGGCGTCAAGTTGAGACTGCCAGGAATGACCATTGACAGTTTCTTGATAGCGATCTTGACCGTTGAAACCCAAAGCAATATCCAAATTCCGAAAATCAGCAGTATCAGGTACGCGCCAACCTTGAGGGCAAATACCTACGACTTCTTTAACGGCACGCCAAGAAAATAAATCACCTTTTTGACCCGGATTGGAACGACAATCAACATTGTAAGAACTTGTGTAATAATCACCGCCATCGAAAGTGGTTTTATTACTACAAGAATCCGTCTGAACAGCATCAGACCATTCTTGTGCCAGTGCTCCGTTTGCCGCAGGGATTTTCCAAGTGCTGTCGGTGGCAAAAGAGGCTTTGCCAAGGGATGTTTTTGGTTCAACAGGTTTGTCGTCGTTGTTTTTGTCGCAAGAAATTGCGAAAGCAAGCGATAAAATCATCGCAGAATAAAGAATTTGTTTCATAGTTTTTTTGTTTTTTTTAGTTTGTATTTTGTTTAATTGTGTTTCAGATTTTGACAATAAAAAAAAGCGGACTTACATATCTGTGTTAGAGGTTTTCGACGACCCGACATTCAGATAAGATAAGCCCGCGATTGCGAGCATTTACTTATTCTTGAATGTCTTGATGTGTCGAAATTTCTAACACAAGAATAGCAAAATGCTATGTTTTATTTATATTTTCGTTTATTTCATAGTTTTGGTTTTTAGTTAAAATTTTTTGCAAAGATACGAAAAAAAAACGAAATGCAATGCATTTCGTTTTTTTTTGTTTGTAGGGGCGTATGCAATACGCCCCTACATGATGGGAAAAGGCAATAGTCGGGGGATGTCTCCGCTCCGCACGCTTTGCGTGCTCCGCTCGACATGACGGGCGCAGCGTAAAAAATTATGAGGAGCGTAGCGACGAATACGTTATCGCAGGAAAACGTTGCACGGGTGCAACATTTTTTCCTGCAAAGAGTTTTTTTGAATACTTTTTTTGCTCCCAAAAAAAGTATTAAGAAAAATAGACTAATGATAGCCGGGAGATGTCTCGACTTCGCCACTACGTGGCTCCGCTCGACATGACGGCGAAAAAAAAATGTAAATCGTAAATTTGTAAATCGTAAATAAAAAAAAACGAAACATGAAAATGTTTCGTTTTTTTTGTTTTACACCAATTCGTGAATTACAAGTCCTGAGCGGAGTTTAGGCTCAAACCAAGTGGTTTTCGGTGGCATGATGTTGTTGGTGTCGGCAATGTCGATGAGTTGTTTCATGGAAACAGGATAAAGAGCAAACGCAACTTTCATTTCGCCATTATCCACACGGCGTTTAAGTTCGCCCAGCCCCCGGATTCCGCCAACGAAATCAATACGTTTATCGGTACGTAAATCTTTGATGCCAAGGATTTCGTCCAACACGAAATTCGACAAAATCGTTACATCTAAAACACCAATCGGATCGTTGTCGTTGTAAGTGCTGTGCAGTGCGGTCATGGAGTACCATTTTCCGCCCAAATACATACTGAATTCGTGCAATTTGGTTGGTTTGTAGATTTCCGTACCTTGATCTTTTACGTCGAACGATTTTTGTAATTTTTCGAGCAATTGTGTTTCGGTTAAGCCGTTCAAATCTTTTACAACGCGGTTATAGTCGATGATTTGGAGTTGATTATCCGGAAAAATTACCGACATAAAATAATTGTATTCTTCTTTTCCGGTGTGATTCGGATTTTGTGCTGTTTTTTCTTTTCCAACCAAAGCCGCTGCAGCCGTGCGATGATGCCCATCGGCAACATATAACGCAGGAATTTCTCGATCGAAAATTTCAACGATTCTGTCGATAGTTGCTTTATCGTTGATGACCCAAAAATGATGTCCGAAACCATCGAAATCAGCCACAAAATCGTAAATCGGAGTTTCGTTTTTCACAATTTTTTCAACGATTTCGTCGATTTCTTTGTGAGCAGGATAAGAAAAGAAAACAGGCTCAACGTTCGCATTGGTAATACGTACGTGAATCATGCGGTCTTCTTCCTTGTCTTTGCGAGTGAGCTCGTGTTTTTTAATCACATTGTTGAAATAATCGTCGATGTGTGTACAGCCAACAATACCGTACTGCGTGCGTCCGTTCATGGTTTGCGCGTAGATGTAAAGTTTGTCTTCATCATCTTTCACCAACCAACCTTTGTCGCGAAACATTTTGAAATTTTCCACAACTTTGTCGTACACGTCTTGACTGTGTTCGTCGATACCTACCGGGCAGTCAATTTCGGCTTTTGTAACGCGAAGCAGTGAAACAGGATTTCCCTTAACTTCGTTGCGTGCTTCTTCGGAATTAAGAACATCGTACGGACGAGAAGCAAGGTCTTTCACGATGTTTTGAGGAGGGCGTAAGCCCTTGAAAGGTTTTAAGATTGCCATAATTTTTTATTTTATTTTGTTATTTTTTTTTGTAACGTTGAAAAAAGAAAATTACCAAGGACTATCGTTGTCTTCGGGCATATTGTTCAAACTGGATTGCACGGTAATGAACGAACTGTTTTCAAATCCGTTGTTAGGTGCGATGGTGTCGCTTTGCGAAAACGTGCCAACATGTGTATCCGTATAATCGGGATTATCGAATTTTGCAAATTCTTTGATAAATTTCAAACGTGCTACACCGGTCGGACCGCTACGATGTTTTTCCAACAAGATATCTGCCATTCCGAGCATAGAATTTCCGCTTTCATCTTCGGTAACGCCGTAGTATTCCGGACGATGAATAAACATTACGATATCCGCATCTTGTTCGATTGCACCGGATTCGCGAAGGTCGGAAAGTTGTGGACGTTTACTGTTTCCGCGGGTTTCCACCGCACGGCTCAACTGCGACATGGCTAAAACCGGAACCTTTAATTCTTTTGCCAATGCTTTTAATTGTCGTGAAATTTTACTGATTTCCTGTTCACGATTTCCGCGTTCGGCGGCACCTCCCTGCATCAGTTGTAAGTAATCCACGAACACCATTTGAATGTTGTGTTTTTGTTTCAATCGTCGACATTTTGCACGCAACTCGAACATATTTAATGAGGCAGAATCATCAATAAATATAGGGGCTTTCGCCAATGCATCGGTTTTTGTGGTGAGTTGTTGCCATTCGTAATCTTGAAGGTTTCCGGTTTTAAGTTTTTGTGCATTCAAGCCGGCTTCACTTGAAATCAGGCGGGTTACCAACTCAATATCCGACATTTCCAGCGAGAAAAATGCGATCGCTTTATTTTGTTGAACAGCGATATTTCTCGCTATTGACAAGGCAAATGCGGTTTTTCCCATAGCAGGACGTGCTGCTAAAATAATCAACGTTGAACGTTGAAATCCGTTCGTGATGCGGTCGAGCGATGTAAATCCCGATGGCACTGCATTTGCACTAATTCCATCTTCGTGAGAACGTGCCGAAGTTACTTCGCCAATCGCTTTACGAACGAGCGAATCCATATCGGAATAATCGGTTTGAAAACTTTTTTCGCCGATGGCTAACAAATCCCGTTCGGCTTCATCAAGCATATCCAAAACGTCGACAGTTTCATCGTAAGCGTTCTTAGTGATGTCTGCCGAAATTCGGATTAATTCGCGTTTGATATAATTTTGCGATACGATTCGGGCGTAATACTCAGTGTTTGCTGTTGAAGCCACACGATTGGTCAACTGCGAAATGTAGTATGCACCACCAACATCTTCGAGTTGTCCGAGTTCACGTAGTTTGCTGGTAACCGTTAAAATATCAACCGGTTGTGATTCGTGAAACAGTTGTGAAATGGCATCAAAAATCGTCCGATTTTCCGGTTTGTAGAAAAATTCAGGTTTAACAATGTCGATAGCATTGGTAAGAGCGTCTTGTTCGAGCATCAAAGCCCCCAGCACGGCGGCTTCCATATCCAATGCTTGAGGCGGTAATTTCCCTTGTTCTATAAAGGTTTGCGGTTGTGTCGTACGGAGATACTTCCCTACATTTCTTTTCGTGTTTGCATTAATAATTTCCATAGTGCAAAGATACGAATTATTAACAGACTTTTGGATAGTGTTAATAACTTTTTTTTGATTAAAAAGCGTGGGAGTTGAGTCCGCCACGCACCTCATACAGGTGTAAAATTATTCTTGGAACGTAATCTCTAATCCGAGTCCGCGTAATTCGTGAACAAGAACGTTGAACGACTCGGGAATTCCCGGACGTGGCATATTGTCGCCTTTTACGATAGCTTCGTAAGTTTTCGCACGACCCATCACATCATCGGATTTCACGGTCAACACTTCTTGCAGAATATTCGCAGCACCATACGCTTCAAGTGCCCAAACCTCCATTTCTCCGAAACGCTGACCTCCAAACTGAGCCTTACCGCCCAACGGTTGTTGCGTAATCATCGAATATGGTCCAATCGAACGAGCGTGCATTTTGTCGTCGATCATGTGGTGCAATTTGAGCATATAAATGTAGCCCACCGTTGCGGGTTGGTCGAAACGGTCGCCCGTTCCTCCGTCGTACAAATATGTTCGTCCGTTCTCTTGAAGTCCGGCTTTGTCAGTGTATTCAGCGATTTCATCAAGCGTTGATCCATCAAAAATCGGTGTCGAAAATTCGAGTCCGAGTTTTTTTCCGGCATGACCGAGAACCGTTTCGTAAATCTGTCCCAAGTTCATACGCGAAGGCACACCAAGCGGATTCAAAACGATATCCACCGGAGTTCCGTCTTCCAAAAACGGCATATCTTCTTCACGAACGATTTTGGCTACAATACCTTTGTTTCCGTGACGTCCCGCCATTTTGTCGCCGACTTTGAGTTTACGTTTTTTGGCAATGAAAACTTTGGCAACTTGAATCACACCATTCGGCAATTCATCTCCAACAGTTGATGTGAATTTCTCACGTTGGAAACGTCCGTAAAGTTCGCGATATCTGATGTAATAGTTGTTGAGTAACGTGTTGACCAATTTGTTAATCTCTTTATCGGTAGTCCATTTGTTTGGATTCACATTCAACAAATCAAGCGTATTCAACGTTTTTGCAGTGAATTTTAATTTTTTCGGAATCACTTCTTCACGCAGATTATTCGTTACGCCATTCGAAGTTTTATCCTTCAAAATCACCATCAATTTTTCAACCAAAAGATCTTTCAAAACTTGCGATTCTTTGTTGAATTCTTTTTCCAAATTTTTCAGAATATCCTTATCTTTCGCACGTGCCTTGCGGTCTTTGATCATGCGTGAAAACAGCTTATTATCAACAATAGTTCCTTCCACAGATGGCGGAACTTTCAACGATGCATCTTTCACATCTCCAGCTTTATCGCCAAAAATTGCACGCAAAAGTTTTTCTTCCGGAGTTGGATCCGACTCGCCTTTTGGCGTGATTTTTCCAACCAAAATATCGCCTTCGCGAACTTCTGCTCCAACGCGAACAATACCGTTTTCGTTCAAATCTTTGGTAGCCTCAGCAGAAACATTCGGAATATCTGCCGTCAGCTCCTCGAAACCACGCTTAGTTTCCCGAACATCCAACGTATATTCTTCAATATGCAACGACGTGAAAATATCCTCTTTAACTACTTTTTCAGAAATCACGATAGCATCCTCGAAATTGTAGCCTTTCCAAGGCATAAACGCCACCATCAAGTTACGTCCGAGTGCCAATTCGCCACGTTTTGTAGCATAACCCTCGCAAAGCACCTGACCTTTTTTCACTTTGTCGCCTTTGCGAACAATCGGAACCAAGTTAATACAAGTGTTTTGGTTGGTACGTTGGAATTTTGTGAGTTTGTAAGTTTTAACATCCGAATCAAACGAAGTCAATTGTGTGAATTTATCTTGATCGTATTTAATCACGATTTCGTTAGCATCTACGTAAGTTACAACGCCATTACCTTCGGCATTCATCAAAACGCG
>WRKV01000130.1 GCA_009777915.1 Bacteroidales bacterium
GACGTTAATTTTTTGCCTTCGGATAAATCCAAACAATCTTGCAAGGTCAATGTTGCAGGATCGATACTTTTAGGAATTTTGAAATTCTTTTTGTCCACGGCAACGTAAGGTCCAAAACGTCCGTTAAGTACACGAACATCCGGATTTTCGCTGAACTCACGAATCACGGCATTGGCATCTTTTTCACGTTTTTCCTTGATGATTTCGATCACACGTTCTTCCGAAACTTCAAGCGGATCGTCGGTTTTAGGCAACGGAAAAAATATCTTTCCTAAACGAATATACGGACCGAAACGTCCAATCGCAACGACTAAATCTTCGTTTTCAAACTGTCCGACAATTCTCGGTAGTTTGAATAAATCCAGCACTTCTTCAAGCGTAATCGTTTCGATAGATTGACCTTTTTTCAAACTTACAAACGTTGGTTTTTCGTCATCGCCGGTTTCACCTAATTGAGCCATAGAGCCAAATCTACCGATTTTTACATAGATATTTTTTTGGGTTTTCGGGTCAACACCTACCAAACGTTCTCCTCTCACACGTTCCGAATGTTTGAGTGTGGTTTCAACATCTTTATGGAACGGATTATAGAATTTACGTAGCATTTCCGTCCATTTTACCGAGCCATCAGCCACTTCATCAAATTCTTTTTCAACTTCCGCAGTGAAGTTAAAATCCACAATCGAATCAAAATTTTCAACCAAAAAATGTGTGACTAAATTACCAATATCCGTTGGAAACATTTTGGCTTTTTCAGTTCCAAACACTTCGATTTTATCAGATTCTTTGATGGTTCCTTTGGCGTCCAAATCAAACATTTTGTACGTTCTTTCGTTGCCATCTTTATCCTCTTTCACCACATATTCACGTTTTAGAATGGTTGAAATTGTAGGAGCATAAGTCGACGGACGACCAATTCCCAACTCTTCCATTTTTTTCACCAAACTCGCTTCGGTGTAGCGATGCGGAGCTTGTGTAAATGTTTCACGAGCAGAGATTTTTTGTACGGAAAGTGTATCGTTCACATTCATCGGAGGCAACAAACCTTCTACATCGGAATCCTCTTCTTCATCTTTAGATTCGATATAAACTTTCAAAAAACCATCGAACATCAACACTTCTCCCTTCGCATGAAATTTTTCAGAACGATTAGAAATATCAATGTTTACGGTTGTTTTCTCAAATTCTGCATCGCTCATTTGTGAGGCGATTGTACGTTTCCAAATCAAATCGTACAATTTTTGTTGTGCTGCATCACCTTCGATTTTATGGTTGTTCATATAAGTCGGACGAATCGCTTCGTGAGCCTCTTGTGCTCCTTTGGATTTTGTAGCGTATTGACGCATTTTGTGATATTTCGCACCGAAACTTTTTTCAATTTCTGCTTTCGCTGTGTTAATCGCTAAACTTGAGAGGTTTGTCGAATCGGTACGCATATAGGTGATGAATCCTGATTCATAAAGTTGCTGTGCGACCATCATGGTTTTTGCTACCGAGAACCCTAATTTTCGAGAGGCTTCCTGTTGCAAGGTTGATGTTGTGAATGGTGCGGCAGGTGTGCGTTTTGATGGTTTTGTTTCTATGTCGGAAACCACAAATTTTGCAGTTTTGCAATCTTCCAAAAACGCTTTGGTTTCTTTGGTGTCTGCAAAACGTTTGTTTAATTCGGCACCCAACGTTTTTTCTGATGGTAATTCGAACAGTGATGTTATGCGAAATGCAGATGTTGATTCAAAACCTCGGATCTCATTTTCTCGATCCACAATCAAACGAACAGCAACGGATTGCACACGTCCGGCAGATAATTGCGGACGAATTTTTTTCCACAAAACCGGCGAAATTTCGTAACCAACCAATCGGTCTAACACGCGTCTTGCTTGTTGTGCATTGATCAAATTTTCGTTCAATTGACGCGGATTTTCAATCGCATGCAAAATTGCAGTTTTGGTGATTTCGTTGAAAACAATTCGTTTGGTTTTCGTTTTATCCAGTTTCAAAACTTCCGACAAATGCCATGCGATTGCCTCCCCTTCGCGGTCTTCATCGGATGCCAACCAAACCGTATCAGCGGATTTAGCTTCCTTTGTTAACTCGGAGATTACTTTTTTCTTGTCGCTCGGAATTTCATATTCCGGCGAGAAATCACGCTCCACATCGATAGACAAATTACCTTTCGGAAGATCCCGAACATGCCCGTAAGACGACAAAACCTTGTACTCTTTTCCCAAATACTTTTCGATAGTTTTGGCTTTCGCAGGCGACTCTACAATGACTAAATTTTTTGACATAAAATAGTTTTTTCGTTAAGAAATATCTTGCAAAGATACGCATTTTTTTTTAATTTTCTACAAATTATTTTCATCATCTCTCATTAAGAACAAATTTTTTCTCAATAATGACATATCTTGCGGAATAGAAATTTCGTATTTTTTTCTGGATCTGTTGGGCAAATTACTACTTCTCAACCACGGATTTAACGCTTTAAGTTGCTGATACGTCGTTCCTTGTTGGCGAGCGAACACAAACAAATCCGTAATCGCAGTGTCTACAACAATTGTTTTTACAGGTATTGGCGGATATAAATCTTTTTCTCGGAGCATAATTCCGTAAGTCATCGGCTCTTCCATAATCGTTTTCAAAGCAAGGATACGAAAGACATATCGCATAGTTTCTTCAGGCAAATGCATACTGTAATAATCCGTTGTTTTTTGATTTTCGATATGGCGATTGATGTTGCCTTCGCCTGTATTGTAGGCAGCTGCGGTCAATGTCCAATTGTTGTATCGTCTATAATTTGCTTTAAGATATTTGATTGCGGCAACCGTTGCTTTTTCCAAGTGATAACGTTCGTCCACATCGTTGTTAACTTCCAAACTGTATTGTTGTGCTGTTCCTTTCAAAAACTGCCAAAAACCTGTTGCTCCGGCTGTCGACACAGCATGTGTGAAACCACTTTCGGCAACTGCCAGATATTTCATATCTTCCGGCATATTGTGTTCTTTCAAAATCGGTTCGATTATCGGAAAGAAACGATGAGCACGTTTGATCAGCAACAGGATATTCGATTGCCAATACACATTGACCAATATCTCACGATCCATTCGTTCATAAACGTGATAAATTTCCAACGGCACACGTTCGCCGCAAAAATTCATCGAATCAGGCATTACGGGCGAAAAAATTTGGTAATTATCTTGAAATGCCTGTTGATAATCCGCATCGCTATCCTTATTTTTACATTGAAAATTCAACATAATGATAGCCGACAAAACAATAGTTACAAGAGGGATTGTGAGGTGTAGATGTTTTTTCATTGTAGAAATTTTTTGCAAAGATAATAAAATTTTTTGAAATAGCTAGGAAAAATCAAAATTATTGACAAGATAAAAAAAAAGATGTCAACTCAAAAATTAACTATTGCTCCTACAAGGAAAAATTCGCCGAAAATTTAAGTGAAAAACCTTTGATATCAAACAGGCTCGGAATGTTTTGGTGATCCAGATAGGTGAGGCGATGAACGGCTGTAACACGGAAAAACTTAAAGATATTGTCAACGCTGTAATACACTTCTACGTAAGGTTTCCCTACATCCATCGATTGAAAAATGTTTGGATTGGACTCTAAATTTTCGGTTTTGTAAACGCGAGAAAAAATCACGTTAGCACCCACAATCTCGCGTAAACGCAGATGTTTGAACAAAGGAATGCGATTGAAAAACAAGCCTTCAAAATGGTGTTTGGCTTGCAACTCCAAAGCCTGATCGGCGATAAATTCGTTGTATGCCATGCCGTTGTAGCCTTCGTAGGCTTCGAACCAACTGCTGTTTCCTTGAAATTGGACGATCTCGGTACTCGGCACATGCCCCAAAACAGTACTTGCTGTAGCACTTACACGCGTTGCACCTAACAATCCTACTCGGAACAGACGGCGATATCTTAATCCAAATCTATGATAGGTCAAATAATCATCGGTAAGCGGAATCGCATACGCATAGCGGAATTCCCACCAATTGCCGTGGGCAGAACCTCCCATGAAATACCGTTCGTTGCCAACCGTCATTTGTGTTCGCTTTTTGGCAAATAGCAAGCCATACGACAATTCTGCAACCTTGTATTCAGAGACCGGTTCCGAATTTGGTTTCATAAATTTAAAATCAAAATACGGATCAAATGTTCGGTGTGTTGCTGCAAATACGTGTGTTTTTGAGCGACCATAGTCGGTCTGAAGTTGAATGTTGATAGTTCGGGATCGTGCCACCTGATCCATGTTCGGAAACTGCGTAGAAAATGTTTCAAATAGGGGTAGAAAATTTCCGACATCTGCCCAAAACGCCGGCGACACTAACTTAATGTCATCGTCGGAATAGCTTACTGTGAGCCGTGTCCAGGAGTTTCGATCAAAAAAATAAGATCCCTCAATGCCGTATTTCAAACGGTTGTCATCAAAGCCATACGCCAGCATTCCCTTGAATTGCCAGATATTGCTCCATTCGTAGGAGGTTCGGGGTGTGAGTTGCAAACGAACGCCTTCGATTTTGTTGTATCCCGCCAGGGTTGCCCAATGCCCAAGTTCGATGTTTGGCGTGATCGGATGATAGCCTTTCCAAAGCAAGTTGAGTAGTTCTCTATTCCTACGGATATGCTTGTTTTGACGAATCGAATCAATAGTTGCAAACGAGCGTCTGACGGTGATAGTATCATTACTTTTTTCGATCCGCTCCCTTTCCCAAAATCCGTCAGTCTTACGGTCGGCACCATCTAAAACCTGAACCTGCATATCGAAAAACGAAAGCGGTTTAGGATTTCCAAACACAAACTCCGAATAATAGTTGTTAAACTTCACAATAAATCCCGCAGGCAATACTCCCGGAAGGTCAATGGCATCAACCAAAACCCGCGATCGAACAGGCACGGAATAACCTTCCGGCGTCCTCTCATAATCTTGTTGGATCGTTAATCTTCGAACAAAATTCAGATTTGCCGATTGCCCGATTTCTGCCGAAATCCGGTGCAGTGCGTAATCCTCAACACCTATCCAAATGGTCCCTGTAAAGACAAGATCCAAAGGGTTTTTGGGCTTTATTCTCAATTCATAACAAAACACATTATTCACAAAAACCGTGTCCAAAAGGTAGGTTTCATAAAGCAGCAAAGCCCCGTCTGCCAAGGGCGACATAAAATTGCGATCAAAGATATTCAACCAGTCGTTATTGAAATTATATTTCTGATAACTCGCTCCGAGGATAGGTGCAAACGCATTTAAGTCGTCCAGCAAATAGCCCGAACTTCGATTGGCTATAGTCACTTCTTTTGCATTAGTTGGGCTTGTTCGGCGATAGATCTTGCTCGAATTTTCCGAAACAAAAAACGGTAGCACAATACTTCCATCTTCACCTGCCACTTTTGCGAGCGAATCGAAAATTTTCACAAATTGTCTCATCGAACGTTTTTGCTTGAAACCCTCGCTAATGTTGGTCAAAGCGATGTCTGTAATTTGATAGCTGGTGTATTCTACACCATCGGCTCGCTCGAAGTTGTAGTGGTCTTTACGCTTGGTAGCTTCACGCAAAATGCGATGTGCAGGATTTTCACCGGCACGGATCACCACTTCGCCCAAATCGAAAACGGTTTCGTTCAATTGAAAATTGATGGTTGCTGTTCGCGAATCCTTTGGAATAGCCCTCGTTCGGGAATCATACCCCAACACTCTTGCCAGCAGTGAATCAAAAGGTTGATCGTAAGTGAGCGTATAAAAACCTTCAAAATCGGTTGTCGTCCCAATGGATGTTTGCGGAAATTGCACAGCAGCAAACGGAATCGGAACACCTGTCTTGGCATCCGTAACTCTTCCCCCGACCACGTATTGCGAGAAACCACTATATGTCAAACAACACAAACCTGTCGCAAAAATTATATGTCGGAAAAATTTCATTATGTTTTCAAATAACAGCAGTCTTAATAGTGTTTTCTTTTTGCAAAGGTACAAATTTTTTTTGAATTTTTCCTAATACTTTTTTTTGGAGCAAAAAAAGTATTCAAAAAAACTCTTTGCAGTGAATAACATTTTAACAATTCTTATTCTTATCCGTACAAAAGAAATAAATCTACCACATGGTATATCATTTACAACATTGATACATCTCGCAACATATATGTCAATAAGATAATCAGTAACTATTTGACCACTTCTTAATAAAAAATTACACAT
>WRKV01000131.1 GCA_009777915.1 Bacteroidales bacterium
ATTCCCGATCGTTGGTCGAAGTGGTGCCGGACACGATAATGCCGGGAGGAGGAGTGGTTAAAGGAGTGGTGCGGGTCAGATCCGTCCACCACTCAACAACAAGCGTTGCCGCAATAACCGTAGGAAAATCAATACGAGTAATAGAATTGCCCAAGTTAATGTTCTGATCCAAAGGTGCAGATGGACACCACTGCGGAATCGGGCAAGAGGCAAAACTTTTGGTCGCAAAAGCTGCAAAAACTAAGATTAGGGTGATTTTTTTCATTTTATTTTGGTTGTTATTTATGATTTTCATTCGTCATGTCGACCGGAGTGCACGGAGTGGATACATCTCCTTGCTATTCTCTTTCAATACTTTTTTTGAGAGCAAAAAAAGTATTCAAAAAAACTCTTTGCAGGAAATATGTCTCCGCTACGCTCTGACATTTCCTGCGGTAACGTATTCGTCGCTACGCTCCTCATAATTTTTTTACGCTTCGCTCATAATTTTTTACGCTGTGCCATATCGCATTCATAATTCATAATTCCCTGTTCGGCGGGGATTCCTAACTGTGTGCCGGGGTGTGTTTGTGTCTTCTCTCTGAAACTTGAAATACAGCCCAAAGTGTAATTGCTATTAAGCAAGTTCCTGTTAATGTGATGATTACTTCCATGTTATTCGTTTTTATTAATGATTGATAATCCGATGAATAATAAAAGTCCGACAGATAAAATACCTATTCCATAAAACCATTTTTCATTAAACTGTCCTAAAAATGAGGTGATTACAGCACCGGTTAGAATAAATTTAGCGACGTCCAACATCCAGTTGGCAGCTACTTCTTTCGTTTTGGATTTTATTTCCATCTTGAATTTTTTTGCAAAGATACGAATTTTTTTTGGAATATGCAAATTGGTGAATCCTCGTTATTATGATGTTTCTATAGTTTTTTTATCGAAATCGAACGTTACGTTTTTGAATTGGAGTAAAAAATCCATGCCTAAGACACCATCGGCATAGTACGTTATTTGCATCGGAAATTCTATTACACTTACCTCAAAATTGACGATGTCTTTTCCGAACAAACTGAACTTCGGCAAATTCATAACCTTTGAATGTATGCCTCCACCGGCTGTCATCAGTCGGTCACCTTTTTGCAATCCGTACAATTCATAACCGAGACGAACGGCTGTATTCTCGCTAATGACCGTTTTTGATGCACCTGTATCAAGGATAAAATTAAAATCTACACTATCACCGATGCCTTCAATTGTTGCAGAAACAATGATTTTTCGCTCATTTATCAACAAATCGTGTTTCATAATACGAATATGTATTTGCTTGCACGTTCACCTCTAATGCCACCCGTGTAACGAATGGTTGAATAATGCGGTTTCAGTTCTAGCGCTTTTCTTACGACCTTTATGTGGTCTCTGTGCTTATACAGCAGTACCGCCTCTTTCAAGTGTGGACGCGGATTGTAAACGGGGTTCTCCAAGAGAACAAATCTGTCGGGATACTCTTTTTTTATGGCTTCCCAAGTGGCGATTTTTGGTTTCATGGCTTCTTTTTTTTTTTGCAAAGATACGATTTTTTTTTGGAATATGCAAAAAAATTTGGTCATGTCGAAAAAAAGTTATATCTTTGCATCGCCGAATGGAAAATAAACATCATAAACGAAAACTCATAATCATAAACGAAAAATAATAAACTTATTAACATATTATCGAAACAACTAATACTATAACGGATGACAGAATAATCAAACAAAAGCCCGGGTAGGATTCGTTACGGCGAACCGAAAGGCAATTAAAAGTTGGGTAGCCCACTGATAGATATTAGATATTAGACACTGAACATGGCAAAGAGGCGACAGCAATATCTAAACTCTAAATAACTATCAGTTGTAGGTCTGCAAAGGCCAGTGCGATCGTCCTCCACATGCTTAGGCGATAACACGAGTTGAGTGGCTACTGTATTTTGGGGAGGTGCCTACGTTGGGAACTGCAATAGCACGGGGACGCTGAACAATCAGGGGTCGAACGCGAACTACTGGTCGTCCTCTGAGTCCACCACTACGAATGCTCGCAACCTGTACTTCGACACAGATGGCAACGTCAACCCTCAGAACAACAACAATAAGAATAACGGGTTCGCACTACGCTGCGTGCGGTAGTGGTCCCTCGCAACTTTACAAAATTTCTGTCGTCCGTTTTTTTATTAGTGAATTGTAAATCATAAACCATAAACCATAAACCATAAATCATAAATATGAACCCAAAACTACTATCACCATGACAACCAAACAAATTCTCGAGCTCGAAGACCGCAATCTTCACTTCAACCACATTAATTTAGTTAAAGAAGGCATGTTTTGGCGTGCCTACGAACGCAGTGCTTACTTGTTTGTCAAACATTTTTGGCACGACATTACCGTCAACGGCGGACATGTCAAAGCCGTGCAAAGAGATGTTCACTACGTTGGATTTCCCGAACGTTCGTTGCAAAAAATTATCGACAAAATGCCCGAAGTCGGTAACAGTCGTATCGCCCAACGTAGCGAAACTCAAATTCTTATCGCCGACGTTCCGCCAATCGCGGGATTTGACGAATGGAAAAAAGGTCTGAATCTGTTGCGACAACAAGCCTCAGATCAAATGCAACCTTACTATGGCAAACTTCCGCTCTATAAAGCGGTGTATGATTTTTATTTTCAGGCGGCAAGCTTGGTTAGAAATTTTCCGAGAGATGCACAACACACTCTTGGCGAACCAATCATCAAACACGGATTAGAGTTAAATATCGTGCTGTATCGCTTAATCAAAAGCCAAAAAGATGGTTTCGAAAATCAAGTGCTGATTTCTACATCGCACGCCGATGAAATTATCGAAAATCTGCGGTTTTTGTTCCGAATTACTTACGATATGAAATTGTTCAACACCGATCGCTATGTGTCCATTTCAGAAAGTTTCGAAAGCATTCGCAAACAGCTTCACGGCTGGAGGAAGAGAGTGATTAGTGATTAGTGAATAGTGAATAGTGATTAGTGAATAGTGAATAGTGATTAGTGAATAGTGAATAGTGAATAGTGATTATGCTACAAGATCTGTATAACGCCTATTATGGTGCTCGAAGGCACAAACGTAACACCATGAATCAGCTTGATTTCGAATTCGATTTGGAAAAAAATATCCATAAACTCTACGATGCTATCCAAACTCGAACCTACGAGCCTTTGCAAAGTATTGCTTTTATCGTTGAAGAACCTGTAAAACGTGAAGTGTTTGCAGCAAATTTCAGAGATCGCGTGGTGCATCATTGGATTTTCAATCATCTAAACCCCGTATTGGACGGGCGGTTTATCGAAGATAGTTATTCGTGCCGTACGGGAAAAGGAACCCTCTACGGCATCCGCCGGCTGCAAAAACATATCCGAAGTTGTAGCGAAAATCATACCAAAAATTGCATCGTTATGAAAATGGATATCGAAGGTTATTTTATGAAAATGAACCGAAATATCTTGTACGATCAATTGGTCAAACATATCGAAAAACCTCACAAACACTGGCAAAACGTACCGATAGACACCTTGCTTTATCTCATTCGTCAAACCCTTTTCAACGATCCGACTATTCATTGCAAACTTAACACGTCTATAGATACATGGCGTGGACTTCCCGACAGCAAAAGCCTGTTTCACTCGCCACCCAACTGCGGGTTGCCGATCGGAAACCTGACCTCGCAACTGTTTAGCAATGTGTATTTGCACGAATTCGATTCTTATGTCAAAAGAACCTTAGGTATACGATATTACGGCAGATATGTGGACGATTTTTACATCCTAAGTCAAAGTGAAAATCCTAAGTATTATCAGCATTTACGTGATGAAATACAAAAATTTCTACAAGAGAAATTAGAACTGAGTTTGCATCCGAAAAAATTCTACCAACAGCATTATTCAAAGGGTGTGCCTTTTCTTGGAGTTGTTGTGTATCCTTATCATACTGCGGTGAATCGGCGAAATCGCCATAATTTTCTCAATGCCTCTGCCGAAAGCAAAAAAAATTATCGCGGTTTTTTTATGCATCACGATGAATACAAATTTCTTGAAAAACATTTGTAAGGGTGAGGCGTGCCTCGCCCCTACTAATCACTATTCACTAATCACTATTCACTAAAAAAAAAGCAGATGACAGATTTTTTGAAAGTTGCGAAGACCTAACGGACACAACGCAGGGTGAGCCCGTTATCCTTATTGTTGTTGTTCTGAGGGTCGACCCAACCATTCGTGTCGAAGTACAAGTTGAATGCATTCGTTGCACTTTGGCTGGTGGAAGTCCAGTAGTTGCCGTTCGAACCCTGATTGTTCAGCGTACCATTAGCATTACAGTTGCCACCGAGGGGACCACCCCAAAATGAAGTAACCACTCTCTGGTGTGAACGTCCAAGATTACAGGGACGAACGCACTGGTCTTTGCTGTTGGCGGTGCCAGCGGTGGGTTTTAAACCACCCCCCGGCTTCGCCGTACCCCTCCAAAGGAGGGGAAGGTGTCAGCAGCGACCTACGACTGATAGTTATTAGAGTTTGGAGTTTAGATATTGCTGTCGCCTCTTGGCGATGTTCTGTATCTAATATCTAATATCTAATATCTAATACCTATTAGTGGGTTACCCAACTTTTAATAGCCTTTCGGTATGCCGTAACATATCCTACCCGGGCTGGTTTGTCATCTGCTTTTTTTTTAGAGTTTAGATATTAGAGTTTAGATATTGCTGTCGCCTCTTTGCTATGTTCTGTATCTAATATCTAATATCTAATATCTAATAATTAATTTGGTATTTGTAGGGTCATTTGTTGGGGTTTTAATTGTTGTTGTTGTTGTTGTATTGGTGGGGGTTTGATTGGTATTGGTTGTTGGGGTTGTTGGGGTGGTGGTTGGGGTGTGATTGATGGTGGTGTTGGTGGACGGGGCACGGACTGCAAGTTGACGCCGGCGGGGTTTGGGGGTTGTTTTTTTTGCCAGCCGTAGAGTTGTTTGGAGATGCTTTCGAAACTTTCGGAGATGGCAACGTAGCGGTCGGTGTTGAACAGTTGCATATCATAGGCAATCCGAAGGAGAAACCTGAGATTTTCTACGGTCTCGTCGGCTTGTGCCATGTTCTCGTGGACTTTGATTTGATCGCCTTTTCGTTGTGCTTGCATCAAACGATAGAGGATAGTGTTTAGGTCGACTCCGCTGTCGATGATCTTTTGTCCGATGGTGTATTGTGCATCTCTCTGGAAATTCCTGACGAGATTGCAGACTTGAAAATAGAAGTCGTAGACGGCTTTGTAGAGTGGTAGTTTGCCGTAGTAGGGCTGCATTTGGTCAGATGCTTGCTGCATCAACAGTTTTAGCCCTGCTTTCCATTCGTCAAAGCCTGCAATGGGTGGCACATCGGCAATAAGGATTTGGTTTTCGCTTTGCTGTGCGATTCTGCTGTTGCCTACTTCGGGGAATTTGTCGAAAATTTTTTGTAGGGATCTTTCGGGGAATCCTACGTGATGGACGTCTCTGCCGATGCCTTTGATATGGCTTCCGTTTACGGTAATGTCGTGCCAAAAATGTTTGACAAAGAGATAGGCGCTGCGTTCGTAGGCACGCCAAAACATGCCGTTTTTGTGAAGATGAATGAAGGTCATGTGAAGATTCTGATCCTCGAGGTCGGTGATTTGTTTTGTGGTCATGATGATGGTAGTTTTGGGTTCATAATTCAGATATTTCTATGGTTTTTTTATCGAAATCAAACGTTAGTTTTTTGAACTGAAGTTTTTGATGCACCTGTATCAAGAATGAACCTGAAACTTCGGGTATCATTGATACCTCTGATTTGTGCAAAAACAATGATTTTTTTCTTTGCAATCAAAAAGTCCTGCGTCATATCATCAATGTATTTGCGTTGATACGGTCTAACCTGATGCCACCCGTATACACAATGGTTGAATGGTGCGGTTTCAGTTCAAGTTCCTTTTCTACAACTTTCATGTGGTCTCTGTGCTTATACAGCAATACCGCCTCTTTCAAGTGAGAGCTCGTAATCGATTTAAATACCGGATTCTCCAAGAGAACAAATCTGTCGGGATACTCTTTTTTTATGGCTTCCCAAGTGGCGATTTTTGGTTTCATGGTGTTTGGGATTTTAATTTTCCGCAAAGATACGAAAAATTTTTGGAATATGCA
>WRKV01000132.1 GCA_009777915.1 Bacteroidales bacterium
TAAAATACTGTGAATTGGAACCTCCGGCAGAATAGGTCAATCTCCAAAGGTCGTCACCAATACGGTTGTTTCCAGCCATACCCAAACTTGCACGAAGTTTAGCACTATAAAGCCAACCACCGGAACCACCGGTTAATTGTTTCATAAAATCTTCTTCCGAGAATCTCCAAGCCAAGGCACCGGAGGGGAAATATCCCCATTGGTTGCCCGGAGCAAATTTACTGGATCCGTCTGCACGGAAAGTAAATGTTGCCAGATATTTGTCGTTCAGACCGTAGTTAGCACGTCCGAAAAACGATGCCATCGTATGTTTTTGAGATACAGTCGTATTGTTGTTTTGAGGGGTACCTAATCTCATTTTGGCGAGAACATCGTCTACTGTGGACGTTATATCGAAGTAATTTGATCTCATTACTGTTAACGTAAACCATTCTGCGTTAATCTCTTGTCCAACCATTAAGTCTAACGAATGGTTTTTAGGCAATATGCCTTTTCCATTCCAGGTTAAGGTATTGGCAATGCGATAAGATTGATTTTGTCGTTGTTCGATTTCTCCGAGTGGTAATTCCCCGTTTTCATCTCGTCTTGCTGTACCGGTATAGGCTCCCCAGTATTGGTCCATACGGCGATTTTCTGTGCCGTAGCCACCTTCGATGCGATAGGTTAAGTTGTCGAAAATTTTCCAATTGAGTGCACCATTCAAATTTGATTGTGCACGTTTTTGAAGTCGATACTCCTGTTCGGCAGAAGTTATCGGGTTAAGAGCAATCCGTATCCACTCAGGATCAAGAGGATCAAAACCTTCGCCTGTCATTTCGGCGATACCCCTGATCGGACGGAATGAGATGGTATTTCTCAGACGGGTTTCTGACGATCCTCCTCCGGAGCTTCCGGCACCCCTTCCTATAACCGTTGTAAACGAATTTCGGGTATTGAAGTCAAAGGTCATTCGTTTGTTGAGGCGAGTATTAAAGCGGAAGTTAACGTTTGTACGGTCATAACCCGAATTCAACATGACCCCTTCTTCCTCATCGCGAGCAAAACTGAAGTTAAATCGGGTGTCTTTGGTTCCGCCGGATACATTGGCGTTGATATTGCTGGTCATTGCCGTGCGACCAAACATTTGCTCAGCCCAATCCGGTCTTGCTTTGTAGTCGTAGAGGTCAATATCCTGATATTGTCCATAGTCGCTTATGAAACCGGGGTCAGTTCCACTTCCGCGAATTTCGGCTTGGAGCATCACAAATTCGCTATTGCTCAAAGGTCGAAGGAGATTGGTTACTTTTTTTAATCCATAGAAAGCGTTCACGTTAATGGACGTTTTTCCCTCCATTCCTTCTTTGGTTGTGATAATCACAACACCATTAGCACCGCGTGCACCGTAGATTGCCGTTGATGATGCATCTTTCAAGATGTCGATACTTTCAATTTCTGCAGGCGAAATGTTGGCAATACTGGCAACCGGAAATCCGTCTACAATATAGAGTGGAGCATTATCTTGCGTGATCGAACCACCCCCACGAATCCGGATTCTCACATCCGCATCGGGCGAGCCTTCGGCTGTTGTAACCGTAACCCCTGCAACACGTCCGGTCAACGCTTCAGCTGCCGACGTAACAGGCATTCTTTGCAGTTCGGTTCCGGAAACGGACGATACGGCACCTGTAAGATTACGTCTCGTTGTGGTTCCGTAGCCCACCACCACGACTTCGTCGAGTGTTGAGAGTTCGCTTTCCAAGACAACCGTGAAACTGGTCGAAGAGCCAATGTCCAGCACTTGTCTTTTGAAACCAATAAACGACACAACAAATTGTGTCGCTTCTTGCGGCACCGTTAGCGAAAAACGGCCGTCAAAGTCGGTGGTTACACCGGTTGTACTGCCCGGCACTGCTACCGTGGCAAAAGGAACAGGTTCGCCTTGTTGATCTCGAACAGTTCCACTGATGGTTCTGCCTTGTGCAAATACGCTGCTACTTACAAGCAGCATAACCATGCATAGCACCCATGTTTGGAGAAATTTGTTTTTCTTCATATTTCAAATAGTTTAGTTTGTCAGTTTGTTGTTTTTTTTTTGGTCTGTCTCTTTGTTAGAGGTGGAACGACTGTTATTTGTAGGGGCGACGCATGCGTCGCCCCTACGGTTGCCGTTTGATGTGTGTAGGGGCGAGGCATGCCTCGCCCCTACGGAGGTTGTTGCAAATGCCCCCTACAAATTTAATAACAATTTTTACCTTTTTAGTTCATATCTCATCATTAATGACGCAAATTTGTTAATAAAAAATTCAAGGAAAGTTACTAAAAAATTTGGTCAATTAAAAAAATTTACGTATCTTCGCCGTTTGATTCTCAAAAAGCCCGTCTCTAACAAAGAGACAGAACTACGAAAATCAAACCTAAATGTCTAACCAAAATCACAAATTAAATACAAAACAAACTATGAAAAAACTAATGAACATTAAAGCATTCATCGCGATAGTGGTGATGTTTTTTGGTATGGGCAGCATGAATGCCCAAAACGTTATCAAAACGTGGGACTTCACCGCATGGAGTTCTGCTACATTAACCAATTTGGCGGCTGATGCAGATGAGGCTACCACAGTGGATGCAACAAAAACATGGAGAGCAGAATCGGCTACCCGCTACGGTGCGAAAAGCGGTACGGTAGGAACAACTGCCACAACCATGAAAGCAAACGAAGTTGATATCGCTGATTTGGAAGGCTTACAATTTGCCGTAGCATCTTTGGGCGACTGGAGAATCCGAATCAACCACACCAACTCCTCAGCATCGTTGGGCTTGAATGTTTCTGATCTCGCAGTTAGTATGCTCGACTTGAAAAAAGATGACATCATTACCATTACATTTGTTACCGCAAGCGGTGGAAATGCAAGGGGTTTCACGATGACCAACGTAACCTCGGAAGATAATGCACAAAACTCCGTTACTGCTACACCTACGACTAACACCTACACCGTAATCGCAGACGGAACTGCCATTTTCACAACAACAGGCGGTGTGAATGTGACTAAAATTACTTTGGCAAGAGAGGCAGCAGGCGGCCTCGTAGACGTAATCCTCACAGATTTGAAAGATTTAGATCCTGCACCTGCAGTACAGGCAACTTCAGGAACTTTCGACCTCACAGTAGGTAAGTTGACATTAAACGGTCCGTCATGGATGAGAACAAGCGACAACTTCCCACAAATAGAGGCAGCCTTTGCAGCAGATACCGTAGGTAAAAAATGGATCCGCTTTGGTGGAAACCCCAATGATATGCACACTTTGGCATCGAGCCAATATGTGGACTTTACAAATCCGGATGTACCTTTTGTGAATGGCGGTACAATAACAGCACTCGTTTCGTCAAATTCAGAGAACAGATTGCTCTACGTCTATGATGTTGCCGCAGGAGAAAAAATCGACAGTATTGTGATTGGCACACCCCGACAAATCAACGAGGTTAGCATCAATCTCCCCGAAACGTTTAATGGCGTGAAAACACTGAGATTTGCAAGAAACGACGGTGGTCCGTTCCTTTGGGGAATGCACATCACAACCCATGTCGCCGGTGAAGTCGACTACACCCGCCTTGTCTTTAACGAAATCAACGGCTCAGGTAGCGACCCCGATAAATACTACGAACTCTACAACAACGGAACGGAAGACATCAATTTGGAAGACGTTATGATCCATTACTATAATGGTACAAACCCCACCTCCTCATTAACCTGGACAGGTAAAGATACAGATATTATTGAGGCAAAAGGTTTCTTTGTGGTTAAAGGTAGATATGATGCAACAAACAATCCCGATGGTATGTTCACACAGGGACTTTCGGCTAACAATGCCGGCGTTAAGGCGTATTTGTTTTCTCCGGATGGCGACACCTTAGATGTCTATTCCAAACCTTTGAATCTAAACAGCGGCACTATCTACGATGCATTGAGAAATCGTGCACACGTTCGTATCCCCGATGGAACGGGCATTTGGTACTATAGCGATGACAACGTAGGTTCGGAAGGCACAACCAACGGAACAGAGCCCGGCGAGGGTTATGTGAAATTCGGCTACGAGGCTAATATCGTTGATCTTGACGATGTGATGTCGCTCTCTTTCGACAGCGAACCTTACACTGCCAACCAAGCTGCCAAAACCCTTCGCGTATCGGATGACGGCAATGTGATGTTCGGAAAAGTCGGTACGGTAGGTAATTTCGACTATCTGGAAACCAGCACCAACAACAGTGCATTCGAATTGAATACGCCCGGTGCCGGTGCATTCGTAGTGCTTTCGAAAGACAAGCCGATTACCCGAATCAAAATCTTGATTGCAGCAGGTAATGCAACCAATGTGATTGCACCTTTCGTGGCGTTCTCAAGCGGTAAGACTGAGGACAATTTTGTAGGTTCGGAACTACCTTTCGACGACGATTTGGGCTGTGCCATGCACATATCCGTTGCCGGTAATGTTTTCGAACAGCATACCTATCTTGCTCCCGCAGGAACACACTCGATATTCATCGCAAGAGGCAATATGGATTGTGGCGATATTCCCGCAAATCAAGTAACGTTCAGAATGGAACATATCGAAGTTTATACCGATGGCGGTGAGGAGGAAACTCCTTGGATCAACTACTCCAAACTTCGCATCAATGAAGTGAATGGTGCTGTAGCAGATGGCGAGAAATATGTAGAAATTTACAACGGCGGACGCAAAGATATTCCTTTGAACGCTGTAACGTTGTATCATAATGATGCGTTGATTTGGACCGGTGGTGCAACCGACACCATTTTTGCAAGAAACACCGAAGAATTGGGAGAGGGCGAAACCTATACCCGCAATTTCTTTGTGGTGACGGCACCGAGCATTTCGGCAAACAACCCCAACCAAAAGATAGAATTGATCGACCCTGCAGATAACACTTGGGATATCTACGAAAGATTCATTGATGTAAATCCGGGTGCAAGCTGGGGCGACTACGATGAGTTGAGCAACAAAGCCCATGCCCGTATTCCTAACGGAACAGGATTGTGGTATTATACTGCCGACAATGTAGGAACCAAAGGCGAAGGCAACGGTAGTTCAACCGCAGGTTTGATTGCATTTGGCGACGAGGACGTCCCACTTCCTATCGACGAGGCTGAAAAAGCGATGTTGATATTGACCAATGCGGATATTGTCGGGAAATTCACACATGGTGTTAATGCCTCACCGGCGATACTATTGAAAGAATCCACCGATGGCAGAGTTAGAATCGGACAAATCGGTGCACAAGGTCAAAACAACGATCAAGACAATTTGGTAGGTTTGGGTGAAAGTGCAGAACCTATCAATATGCACTTTCAAGTTGACAATAGCAATGCAGGCTTGAATTTGAACAACACGGCAAACGATGCTTTGGTGATTCAATCGAAAGACCGCGAATTGGGACGTATCAAGATGTGGATTTCCAGCAATGGTGCCACTACCGCTCGTCCGGATGTATTCTACAATGCAGACACTTCCGATGCCTCTTGGGTTGGTTCTGCTGAGCCGTTTGCGAATGTAATCACTTGCGATGCACCCAATTCGGTTCTCGGAACTATGGCTACATTGGTAACCTACGTTGTTCCTCCGGGCGTGCATACGGCTGTGTTTCTCCGTGATGGTGTCAACAATGGAAATAACTGTTCGGAACTACCGCGTTCCGGTCAAACTTATCGTATCTATCGTATCGAAGTATATGATGTGGACGAAGGTGCCTGTGAACTGACGAGCCTGTCCGTTGATGGCGAGGCTTTCAAAAGAATCCGCGACACGATGAGAAGGGAACTTCCCGAAGGTACAGACCCTGCTAAATTGATGTCAATGCCGGTGATTTTCACAACCAGTCCGGGTGCAACCGTACGTGCTAATGGAACAGCAAGAGTAAGTCCATACAACCAAAATTTTTCCGGTGGACCTGTAACGTATGAAGTAACTTCGGCTAACGGTGCAAACACTACCACGTATGTTGTACACATTTGGGTATATGATCCTGCAAGCATTGAGCCTCCACAAATCGTTGTTATGGCTAAGATTTATCCGAACCCGACCAACGATGTGCTCAACGTTTATGCTGAGAATATGCGACAAGTCGAAGTTTTGGATATGTTGGGTCGCGTTATACTCCGCAAG
>WRKV01000133.1 GCA_009777915.1 Bacteroidales bacterium
AGATTTGGCGGTGGTTGTAGCGATACTGTCGTCGAACAGCGACATAGCCGTTTCGCCGAGAGATTGCTTTGCAGCAGAAGTCGGTCTCACCGGCGAGATACGCCCTGTAACCCGCATCGAGCAACGTTTGGCGGAGGCTGAGAAGTTGGGATTTGAGCGGATTTTTGTTTCAAAATATAATATGGGTAGGGGCGAGGCATGCCTCGCCCCTACAGGCTCTAAAATCAAAATCATTCCCGTTTCCGGGATGTATGAGGTGTTCACGGAACTGATAGACAACCCAAAAAATCAAAAAGAAAACAAAGAAAAAAACTAACAAAACAAAAGATAAAAAAAGCCTTGTTAATGCAGGTGTTTCAGAAATGCAAAAACGGGCAAATTTCAAAACATTTTTTCAGTCGTTTTACTTTTTTTAGTCCTTTTTTTGTTTCCCGTTTGTTTCTCACAGGTGCAAATTTTGTTTCTCATTGAGTGTTTTAGCCTCGTTTTTGTTTCTCAATTATGTTAAAGCGTTAGATTAGTGCACAATAAAAATTTTGAATAAAAAGACATTATTTTCTTATTTTCCTTGCCATGTCAAAAAAAATGCTTATCTTTGCACTCGGTAACAATCAAAAACAAAAAACCATGACAACAGTTAGCTCACGTGTATTTTCTACAAATCCGATTCACTACCTAAATTTAGCAAGTCGAGAACGTGTTGAGGTGAAACGTGGAAAAATGATATTTCAAATCATGCCAAAACCTCAGTTTGAGAATCCAAGCCCAAGCGGCGATCCATATTTTGCAGACCAAAGAAATGTCGCAGAGTTGGAACACCGGATTAAGGACATGAGAGAGGGCAAAACAAAATTTGTTGTCCTTACGCCGGAATTGAAAAAAGAAATGTTTGGGTAAGATGTACAATGTAATTTTATCAGATAAGGCACAAGCGGATTATGCAATTTTCAAAAAGAGTAATCCAAGAGGGGTCAAGAAAATAAAAAAGTTGATAGAAGAACTTGAGAAACACCCCACAACCGGAACGGGACACGTAGAGCCGTTGAGGGGTAATTTGTCGGGGTTGTGGTCACGCCATATTGACGACAAAAACAGGTTGATTTATTGTATTGATGACGGCGTGGTTAAAATCGTTACCATTGTGCAAATGATAGGACATTATTATGACAAATAAGAATTGAAACTAAAAGCCCGTTGAGATAGCAATAAAAGGCTATTTTGTTTCCCGTTTGTTTCCCATAAACGACAATAAGCGGGCTTTTTATTTGTAATCAGCACGTTACAAAAATCATAGTCTTTCCGGAATTGTTCGGATAAAAAAAGTGTTTAAAAATTAACGCCTTTTTCTAACGTTTTTTTCCAGTGTTGGTAAGCGTTTTGGTACTCCGTTTGGTGGTTGGGTTCGATGATCTGAATTTTTTTCAACGATGAAAAGGCTTCGTCAAACGATTTGTAAATTCCTGCTCCGACTCCGGCACCACGAGCAGCACCTATCGAGCCGTCGGTGTTATACAACTCAATCGTTGAACCTGTTGTTCCGGCAAGGGTTTCGGCAAACAATGGACTCAAAAACATATTGGCATATCCGGCTTTAATCGTTTTCGGATTCACGCCCATGTTTTGCATGATTTCGATTCCATACACAAACGAAAACACAATGCCTTCCTGAACAGCCCGTAAAACGTGCGATGCAGAATGTGAGGTCAAACTCAAATGTTGAAACGATGCTCCGATTTCACGATTGTTCAGAATGCGTTCCGCACCATTCCCGAAAGGCATAACCACCAAGCTATTACTCCCGATGGGAGCGTGTTTGGCAAGTTCGTTCATTTCGGAATAAGACTTGTTTGGAAAGAAATTTTTCTTTACCCACGAGTTCAAAATTCCGGTTCCGTTGATGCAAAGCAAAATTCCTAAATGCGGATTTTCCTTGCTGTGATTGACGTGTGCGAAACTGTTGACTCTCGATTTTTCATCGTAACTATATTTCGTACTCACGCCATACACCACACCCGAAGTGCCTGCCGTCGACGCCACATCCCCGTCTCGCAAGACATTCAGCGAAAGTGCATTGTTGGGTTGATCGCCTGCACGATAGGTAATCGGTGTATGTTCTGCCAAGCCTGTTTCGGCGGCAGATGCTTTGGAAACCTCTGCCTGTAAGCCAAACGTGGGAACAAGGTCAGAAAAAATGTCTTCCGAAAAACCAAAATACGATGTCAGATTTTTGGAAATTTTATCGGTTTTGAAGTCCCAAAAATTACCTTCCGAAAGTCCGGAAATCGTTGTCTGTGGCTGTCCGGAGAGTTTCATCGCAATGTAATCTCCGGGCAACATAATCTTGTGAATCTTTTCAAAATTTTGGGGTTCGTGTTCTTTAATCCATGCCAATTTTGATGCCGTAAAATTTCCGATATGATTCAGCAAATGCTGGAAACACAAGGGTTCTCCGATAATGTGCGTGGCTTTTTCGCCATACGGCACTCCTCGCGAATCACACCAAATAATGGACGGTCGTATCGGCTTGAAATGTTGATCCACCATCACCAAACCGTGCATTTGATACGAAATGCCGATGGCTTTGATATCGCTTGATTTTACGCCACTTTGCGACAATACGGCGGACAACGCCAATTTGAAATTGACCCACCATGTTTCGGGGTCTTGTTCTGCCCAACCGATTTTCGGTGCGATGATTTGCATTTCTTGTTCGGGCGAAAAATGAGTGCCCACACATTCGCCGGAAACTGCGTCTACCAACGAAACTTTGACAGACGAACTGCCAATATCGATTCCTAATAAATACATAATGATCTAATTGTTTTTTGCAAAGATACGAAAAAAAAATAAAATGCATTGCATTTCGGTTTTTTTTCGTATCTTTGCACCCCAAACTTTTTCCTATGCCAAAAAACAAACAAAATCTGTTCGATCTGACGCCATATATTAGCGAACACCTCACAACAGAAAAAGAGGAAAACCTGTCTGTGATAGCGTTTCCGAGATTCAGAAATAAATTTATGATGAGGTTTTTTGTTCCGAAAAATAAATCGGCAATCATTCGTATTCGCTTAGATGAACACGGTTCTGCCGTTTGGAATTTAATCAATGGACAAAAAACCATTAAGCAAATTTCCGATGCTTTAGCCGAGCATTTTAATCACGAAGAAAATTACGAATACCGCGTAGCACAATACTTTCAACAGTTGTACAAAAGCGGTTTTGTGAAATATAAGAAATGAAAAAATTCGAAAAACTATTAGAAATCATGTCCAAACTCCGCGAGGGTTGTCCGTGGGATAAGGCTCAAACCCTCGAATCTTTGCGGTATTTGACCATTGAGGAGACTTACGAACTTTCCGATGCCATCCTTAACAACAATTTGGACGAAATCAAAAAAGAACTCGGCGATTTGCTGTTACACATTGTGTTTTACGCTAAAATCGGCGAAGAACAAAATGCTTTTACGATGGACGATATCATTGATTCCATCAGTCAAAAATTAATTTCTCGACATCCGCATATTTTTTCGGACGTGAAAGTTGAGAATGCCGATCAAGCACAAGCCAATTGGGAGGCGATCAAACTCAAAGAAAAAGGTCGAAAATCGGTTTTGGAAGGTGTTCCGAAAAGTTTGCCGGCGATGGTGAAAGCCTACAGAATTCAGGAAAAAGCGAGAGGTGTAGGTTTTGATTGGGACAACGCTACACAAGTTTTGGAAAAAGTTTTTGAGGAGTATCGCGAGTTGCACAAAGAAATCAAAAAAGGCGGTTCTCACGAACGCATTGAGTCCGAATTTGGCGATTTGCTGTTTGCCTTAATCAATTATGCACGTTTCATTGATGTGAATCCCGACGATGCTCTCGAACGCACGAATCAGCGATTTATCAAGCGTTTCAACTATCTTGAAGAACAAACTATTCAAAAAGGAAAATCTCTCCACGACATGAATCTTGATGAGATGAATGTCTACTGGAACGAAGCGAAATTAAAAATGAAAAATGAAAAATGATCACTAAAATTCTCCCTTTCAATCCTCTCGAAGTTAACTGTTTCGTGTGTTATGATGAGACCAACGAAAGTGTTATTATCGACCCGTCGTGTGGTGATGAAAACGACTGTTTGCAACTTTTTGATTTCATCAAAAAACATAATTTAGTCGTCAAACACGTGATTATTACACACCCTCACGTTGACCATATCGTAGGAACGGCAAGGGTTTGCGAGGAATACAACCTGCCACTTACCATGCACAAAGCCGGACTATCTCAATTTGGAATGGCAATACAACATGCAGAATATTTAGGTTTGAAATTAGACCGTTTGCCCGATAAACACAGGTATGTAGAAGATGGCGATGTCATAAAATTCGGAGATTCGGAACTCAAAGTTTTGTATACGCCCGGACATTCCGACGGTAGTATTTGTTTGGTTGATTTCGCCGGAAAGACTGTATTTACAGGCGATGTATTGTTTCATAGCAGCATAGGTCGCACCGATTTAATGACCGGAAATTTCGACGTGTTGAAAAAAAGTATTTACGAAAAATTATTTGTTTTAGGTGATGATTTCACTGTCAGACCGGGGCATGGCGGACGCACCGAAATCGGTTTTGAGCGATACAATAATCCGTTTTTATAGAAAATTTCATCAAAAATTTGGTATATTCAGAAATTTTTTGTAATTTTGCAGTCCTTAAAAAAAAAGAAGGCGGTCGCATAGCTCAGCCGGTAGAGCACATCCCTTTTAAGGATGGGGTCCTGGGTTCGAATCCCAGTGCTACCACAACGTAAAACCTCAACGATTTGTATGTTAAATTGTTGAGGTTTTTGCTTTTCAAATTTGCACAACGATTGCACAACATGACAAAAGCACCACCGTAACCGGAAGTGCTTTTTACCATTTCAAAACAATACCTCTCGGCGTTGTTTCGAGTGCAAAGATACGAAAAAAAACTGAAACTACCAAGAAATTATTGGAGAATTATTTTTGAAAAATTTTCTAAATCAGTTTCAAAATATGCTTTGTCAAAATCTAAAAAACCATTAGTGTCAGAAAACCATTCGTATTTAACTCCACGATAGGTGTTTGGCAATAAAAATCTAACATTTCCATCTTCTGAAATCATTATAGGGAATTGATACTCTACCTTGTATCTACTTTCTTTTTCTTGCAGTCTATTTTGTATTAAGTCCAAAAAATTAGCATCGTCATAGGATTGAATGTTTGAATTTATGTAAACACTATGATTAGATTTTAATTCTGTAATATTCTTTAAGTCGTAAATTTTCGAGTATTCATCTTCCGTGAAAACGTACGGTAATACTTCTATACCCTGATTTTCAAGTTCTGAAACGAGTTTATCGACAGTCAGTCGTTTGGTTAAAAGCACACGACCCGATTGTGTTTTATTCACAATTTCGATAATAGACAAAACGCTGACGAAGAAGTCGCCATAACTGTAAGAAATTTTTTGATCTATCTCTTTAGGCAATCTCGAAGATCCTCTTAAATAAAACAACACAGCGTTAGTGTCTAACATAAATCTATCGCGTCGCATATTACAGATATATTATTTTGCAGAAAACTGGTACACCCTACCATTTTTGGGGCGGGTGGACGAAAAATAATCTCTCATTGTTCCGGATTGTCTGACCTTTATAGGTCCGCATGTTGCAGCAAGTTCTTTCAAACGTCTTTTCTTTAGGGCATCCCATTCTTCATCGGTCATCCCTACGTGTTGTTGTTTTTTCGTTGCCATATCGTTTAAATTTTTTGCAAAGTTACAACAATTTTTTGGAATAAAAAAGTTAAAAATTGTTAAAAAGTGTTAAAAAGTGTTAAAATTCTCCTCCTTTGGAGGAGTACGGCGAAGCCGGGAGGTGGTTTATGACCATCGCCGGCGAGGGGTTTTGGCACGGATTACAAATCCGCGCCAGCGGCTTTATGACCACCCCGGCACTTCGTGCCACCCCTCCAAAGGAGGGGAATTTTATTTACAATTTACAGATTTACGATTTACGATTTTTCGTGGCTTTATTAACAATTTGCGAAAGTTTTCAACATTTT
>WRKV01000134.1 GCA_009777915.1 Bacteroidales bacterium
AATTCCGTTGGATCGTTGTCGATAAGATGTTGAACCTGTTTTTTTGTTTCAGCATCAAAACTGCTGTTTAGCCACGCTTGTGCACGTTGTAGCACTTGTGGGTCGATGGATGTATTCATGGTAGTTGTTTTTTTTGCAAAGATACGAAAAAAAAACTACCTTTGCAAATTGTTATTTAATCACAAACTATTCCCCAATAATCTTGACCAACACCCTTTTGGAACGTTTGCCATCAAATTCGCCATAAAAAATTTGTTCCCAAGTGCCAAAATCTAATTGTCCGTTGGTAATCGCAACAACGACTTCCCTACCCATGATTTGTCGCTTCAAATGGGCGTCAGCGTTGTCTTCAAAACCATTGTGACGATATTGCGAATGCGGTTTTTCGGGAGCCAATTTTTCGAGCCATTGTTCGAAATCGTGATGTAATCCGCTTTCGTCATCGTTGATAAACACGCTTGAAGTGATGTGCATCGCATTGCAAAGTACCAAACCCTCTTTGATTCCGCTTTCGCGAATACACGCATCTACGTAGGGAGTGATGTTAATGAATTCGCGACGTTTCGAAGTATGAAACGTTAGTTCTTTTCGAAAAGCTTTCATATTGAGAATTATTTTGGGGTTTATCAAGGTTAAGTATTGCCATTTTGCAAAGATACAAATTTTTTTGAAATAGCGAGAAAAAAAATAGCAAATGGAACGATTTTTTATTCACTATTCATTAATCACTATCCACTAATTCTTAAACCTCACAATAATCTGTGTATGTTTCTTGATGCCAAGCAAACTTGCGGCGTTGGCTTGGTTTTGGGCGATTTGCAAATAACCGTCACTTGCAAATAATGCTAAGATATTGGATATGCCAACGTCCGAATATGCCGCAGAAATTTTTCGAACGGATTCGCTTCCGCCAAAGAAAATTTCGAAATGCAAAAATTGTGATTTCAAGTCATCAAACAACGATTGATGTATGTTGGTATTCACGTTTTCGTAGCGATCAATATAGGTTACTTCACCCACAATTTCAGCATGTAAAATATGCTCATCGGATTTTTTTTCATAACGAATAATCGGAAACGATGGTGTGATATGATTGTGGATTTGCGTGGGTTTTCCGAGTTGATTCGGTGGAGTTCCCGATGCTAAAAATGCAGCTATTTTGGCAAACAAATCTCGACTTGGAAACGTAAAACTATCATGATCCTGCATTTCTGTAATCTCATAAACCTCGCTTGGAATCTCGCCTTTCGGAAAAAGTAACGAGAAAATTCCATTGTCTGTTCCTACAAAAAATTGGTTTTGATAACACACAATCAAGTGTGCGGAATTTTTGTCGGCAATCGTGTTTATGCCAATGATATGAACGGTTCCATCAGGTGAATATGGATACACATTTCGAATAAAATAGGCTGCTTTTCCGATATCAAACACAGGGACATGATGCGTAATGTCCACAATTTTTACAGTCGGAGCATACTTGTAAATCTTAGTCTTCACCGCTGCCGAATAATGGTCGTTTGCACCCCAATCGCTTGTTATCGTAATTAAATTCATGTGTTTTTACAAAAAGAATTTACAAAGATACAAAAATTTTTCGTATCTTTGCAGAATAATGAAAAAAATTTGGTTATTCATATCATTTTTTTTGAGTGTCGGAACACTTCAAGCCACACATCAAAAGGCTGCCGAAATTACGTATCGACACGTGGACGAAAACACTTATGCATTCACGCTCGTAACCTACACGTATTTGGGAAGTCTGGCAGATCGTCCGACTTTGGATATCGTTTGGCGAGGACAAGGCGGAGGTGGACAAATGTTGAACGTTCCTCGTCTTCGACACATGGATTATCATGCGGATTCGACTCGCGAAAGTCATTACGAATTTTCTATCACGTTTCCCGGATCCGGCACGTATATTATTTCGATGGAAGACCCGAATCGCAACGGAGGTGTGATCAATCTTCCAAATTCTATCAACACTCCGATCTACGTAGAAACGATACTTATTCACAACACAGCGATTATGCCAAGAAATTCATCGCCGACACTCTTGAATAAGCCGATTGACAACGGTTGTGTGGGTGTTCCGTTTATGCATAATCCGGGAGCATTTGATCCGGACGGTGATAGTTTGTCGTTCAGATTGGTCAATTGTCGAGGTGCCGGAGGCTTGGAAATCTCCAGATATAGTTTTCCGGCAGCCTCAGATTCTATCAGTTTGAATGCAATAACCGGCGATTTGATTTGGGCATCTCCAGTCCTAGAAGGAGAATATAATTTGGCAATTTTAATTGAAGAATTTCGACGAGATAGAGAGATCGGAACGGTGATGCGAGTGGGTGCGATGATGCGAGATATGCAAATCAACATTCAACGATGTACCAATCAACCGCCGGAATTACACGTTCCTGATAAAATTTGCGTGTTTGCAGGTGATACGTTGCGGGTGCCCATAATGGCTACAGACCCCGACACTGCTGATATTGTAACGTTGTCGGCAACCGGAGGAATTTTCAATCTGCATCAACACCAAGCAGATTCCATCTCCGCAGTCGGCAAATCGCCTGTTTACGATACATTGGTATGGATGCCGCAACACGTCCATGTTCAGCACAATCCGCATCCGGTGTATTTCAGAGCGAGAGACAACGGAAGACCAAACTTGAATGCGTTCAAAACCATGTTTATTCATGTGATTGGACGTGCACCGGAATGGGATTCCATCGTGCCAACCTATCAAGCCATTTCATTGCATTGGACTCCAATTTTAGATGAAAATATCATCGGATATCGAATTTATCGATCACGCTCAAGAGCAGACACAGAGCAAGATCCCTGCGATTTCGGATACGTGGGCGATACCATTGCAAATGAATTTCGAGTGAGAAGAGAAATGTCTACTTTTTTAGATACAAATGTTGATCAGAATTTTTTATATTGTTATCGAATGGTGGTCGTTTATAGAAATGGGATGGAAAGTCAAGTGTCGGGAGACAGTTGTGTAACAAGATTATCAAACACGCCGATTTTAGAGAAAGTCAGCGTGATTGAAACAGATGAAAGTTTGGGAAAAATCGAATTAGCTTGGCGACGTCCGTTGGATATTGATATTGCTTCTGATGGAACCAATTTTCGATATGTTGTTTATCGCTTGAATAATGAGGAATTTCAGCCTGTTGCAACGCATTTAATTGATGATACAATTTATATCGACAATGGGTTAAATACACAAAATTTTTATTATACTTACAAAGTTGAGTTGATGCAGAAACAAGATGAATCATGGGAATCCATCGGATTTTCAAACGAAGCAACGTCTATTTTTGCAAATGCCACAGGTAGAAATCGACGTGTGAATGTGCAATGGCAATACACGCATCCGTGGATAACAGAGGGGTTTGCGATTTATCGCAAAAAAAGTTGGGAAACCAATTTTGATTCTATTTTTTTCACCAATCAAATATTTTTTACGGATACCAATGTTATCAACGACACGTCTTACACCTATAAAATCAAGGCTTTCGGACGACACTACAGAGATAGCATCAACGATTATGTGCTCATCAATTGGTCGCAAGAAACTGAGACAACACCACAAATCGACACACCTTGTATCGTAGATGAGTTAATCGTTGAGCCCAATTGCAAACCTTTACAGAATAAATTAGAATGGTGGTATTTTGATGATTGGTGTTACGATCAGGATTTACTGTATCACATTTTCTACAACCCAACAAAAGACGGTGTTTTCACAGAAATAGCGTTGACACACAACCCCGACTATCCGTTTACAGACACCGGTAGATATATCGGTTGTTATTACATCAGGGTGAGCAATAGAGATTATATCAGCGAGCCGTCCAAAACGGTTTGTATCACGGAGCAAGAGTATTATGAAATGTGCATGGATTATCGATTACCCAATGTTTTCACGCCGAACGATGATAAGATCAACGATGAGTTCAAAGCCTTTCCACACGATTATTCCGGCGAGTTTACCATTAAGATTTTCAGTCGTTGGGGTAATTTGGTTTTTGAAAGCAAAGATCCGGATTTTGCTTGGGATGGTAAGCATCACACCACCAAACAACCGTGTCCGGAGGGCGTGTATTTTTACATTGCAGAACTCGGTATTCCCGGTAGAGAATTTACAAACAGAAAAACGTTACAAGGCAGTGTAACGTTATTGCGATAAGGCGGAAAGTTTTTAACATTTTAACACTTTTTAAGAAAAAAACATCATTTTTAACACTTTTTAACATTTTTTCGCTTGTTTTTTCACAAATTTCGCTGTAACTTTGCAGCAAAAAAAAATCATGAAACAAGACGTAGTGGACAGAGTGTTGCCATTCAGAATAGCAGAGGACGAGAGTAATATCTACATTCTGGATTATGTAATTCCGAAGTCAAACAACAGGGAAAATTTCAAAACACGAGAGCAGATCATTTGGTCTATCTATGGCAAATGGCAAGCGAAACATGAAAGCAAACAACGGTATAATGTTGCACTTAAAAGTGATATTCTAATTCGTTTTGAAGGTATATCCGAAACCGTACATAAGGCAGCCAAAAACTACAAATATACGATGGCGATGTGTGCCTTTGATGAAATTCTGCAATTTGCCGTTGAAGTAAGGAGAGACAAGCCCAAAAAAGATGTCGAGAATCAAAGAAAATATAAAGAAATGATTATTATGAATTTCAAAACGGAAACTTTTAAGCCTTATTTTGAAAATATCAAAATGATTGTTGGCGTTACAGGCAGTAAGGAAAGCAGGAAAATACAATACTGCATCAGTACGATTGAACAATAAAAAAAACCTTTGGATTTACACGCCGGCATATCACCGCTCTCAAGACCAAAGGTTATTTTGAACTACAAAGGTACAAATAATTTTTGAATTGACCAAATTTTTTGCAATTTTTTTTCTTTCTTAATACTTTTTTTGGGAGCAAAAAAAGTATTCAAAAAAACTCTTTGCAGGAAAAAATGTTGCACCCGTGCAACGTTTTCCTGCGGTAACGTATTCGTCGCTACGCTCCTCATAATTTTTTACGCTGTGCCAAATCGCATTCATAATTCATAATTCATAATTCATAAATCATAAATGCCGCCCCTACTATTCACTAATCACTAATCACTAAGGAACATCCCTCACACACCGCAAGGCGATCCCACTACCCTTAGTGCCGATGTTAACTGGGTTGAGGATAATTCCCGCGTAGAACAAGTCGTTCGCAATCGTGATGCTGGATTCAGACGATGACCAGTATAGCGAAAGAACATCCGGCAGCCCGTTGAGCGGATCCAACGCTGTCCAGCGTGCACCTCCCCAAGTACCGGCAGCTGTGCCGGTATATTTCTCATTGGCATCTGTTCCGGTCCAACCGTTAGAAGTGGCATTGTCGGTTAGATCGCGGAGTTCACCTGTACCACCCATCGCCACATCCAAATTAATAAAATCCTGACAAGTCGGCACTCGCCAAGGCGAAGGACAAAGTTGGGCTTGATAACGCATCACATAGCACCATGTGAAATAATGAACTCCGGAACCGTTGGTGGAATTACGACAATCGGCGGCTACGTTAGAGGGAGTGAATCCCGTTTTTTCACAACCGGTAGTCGTAACAACATCCGACCATCGCTGCGTAATTTTATTACCGGAAATATCCCGAGCATGAGTTTCGATATTGGTTGAACCGCCCCAACTTACTATGCCCGGAGCAACGCCGGCACTCCCCGTGCAAGAGGCTACCCCTGTGGCACCCGGATACGAGTTGCAAAGGGGAACAACAATATGCTTTCCACCGGTATTGTTAGTTGCAGTCGTGCTGCCACAACGGTCGGTAGCCACGGCGTAGTAGTATATGCCGTCGGTGTTTACTATATTTGCGGGTGGTGCAAAGGTGTTGCCTGTTGCACCAGTCACGGCTGTTCCGCCTGTTCCGGCAGCACTGCTCGGTGTTGGGCTCGAATACCATTGTATGGTAATCCGCGTCATGCCTATGGGATCATCTGTGATGGTGAG
>WRKV01000135.1 GCA_009777915.1 Bacteroidales bacterium
TGGTGTGTAACAAAATAATACATCAACCGACATCATGGGAGATTATAGTTTTGAAGCCGATGCTTATGGTACGTTGATTCTTCCAAACAACGTATTGACGAATGTTTTGAGAGTGAAACATACCCTTTCGAGATACGAATTTACACGTTGTTTTTATACCGAAACACATCAAACCAGATACTTGTATTATACCGATAATCAGCGTTATCCGGTGTTTGCAAGTTTGGAAACCATGTGGATAAATAACAATCGCGACACGTCTTGGAATCGTTCATCTGCTGTAAACGAATTTGTTCAAAGTGTTCGTCCAAATGAACCGCCAATCGCTGAAAGACCAATGCTTGCCGAACGAAAAGACTATATTCACAGCGTTTTTCCAAATCCGTTTATCGATGAATTTCGAGTGAATTTTGTTCTTGATGAACGAACCAATGTTGCTGTTGAATTTTATTCTTTAGATGGAATTAAAATTGGAGATATTGTCTCAAGACGTCAGTTAAATCAAGGTGTTCATGAAGTTGAATATAAAGCGTCCGTATTGCCTGCCGGTACTTATTTCGTGAAATTTATTTTCAACGATTTTGCTTTTGTAAAACAGATTATCAAAATCAGATAATGGCTCAAAAACCGTCTATACCTAAGGGAACAAGAGATTTCGCTCCTCAGGAAATGATGAAACGGAATCATATTTTTGAAACTATTCGACAGATTTTTGAACAATACGCCTACAAACCAATTGAAACACCGGCAATGGAAAATTTATCTACATTGCTCGGAAAATACGGCGAAGAAGGAGATAAATTGTTGTTCAAAATTCTCAATTCGGGAGATTTTTTGAATGGCGTGAATGCAGAGGCGATGCCTGCATCTCTACTTGCCACAAAAATTTGTGAAAAGGGATTGCGTTATGATTTGACGGTGCCATTTGCAAGGTTTGTGGTGCAACATCAAAATGAATTGACATTTCCGTTCAAACGTTACCAAATACAGCCTGTTTGGCGTGCCGATCGTCCGCAAAAAGGACGCTATCGGGAATTTTTTCAGTGCGATGTAGATGTCATTGGAAGTACGTCATTGTTGAACGAAGCGGAGTTGCTGAGTATCATTGATGACGTTTATAAAAATTTCAAAATTCGAGTTGTAACGAAAATCAACAACCGAAAAATTTTAGCGGGAATCACTGAAATCATAGGCTTTCCGGATAAAATGGTTGACATCACTATCGCCATCGATAAATTGGATAAAATCGGATTAGAAAAAGTCAATGAAGAATTATCTGCAAAAATTTCTGCGGAAGCGATTACTAAATTACAGCCGATTTTACTGATGAAAGGAAGTTTTTCCGATAAAATCGAAACACTGAAAACTACTTTGGAAAAATCTGAAATCGGTATGAAAGGAATCGCTGAAATGGTTGAATTATTTGATTATATTAGCGATTTGAAATTAGAAATGCCATGCGAATTGGATTTAACTTTAGCACGAGGATTGAATTATTATACCGGTTCGATTTTTGAAGTGAAAGCCTTGGATGTGGCTATGGGCAGCATTTGTGGAGGAGGACGTTATGACGACTTGACCGGAATTTTCGGATTGAAAAATATGTCGGGTGTTGGTGTTTCGTTTGGAGCAGACCGAATTTACGATGTGATGACCGAACTAAATTTATTCCCGGAACATTCAACTCTCGGTTCGAAAATTTTGTTTGTGAATTTTGGATATTCGGAAAGCCGCGTCATTCTTCCGATTCTGAAACGTCTTCGAGAAAAAAATATCGCATGTGAACTGTATCCCGATACGGCAAAAATGCAAAAACAATTTAATTATGCGAACAACAATAACATTCCGTACGTCGCAATTATCGGCGAAAATGAGATAAAAGCAAATTCAATCACCCTAAAAAATATGCAAAGCGGACAGCAAGAAAATAAGTCCGTCGATCAATTAATTAATCTGTTGTCCTAATAATGAAAAAATTTCAAATTCTTTCAGAACCGCTGACCATAGAGCTTATCGACGAAATCATTTCTTCGAAAACACTCTTGGAATTATCTAAAGAAGCGATAGATAATATCGAACGATGTCGCGAATATCTCGATGAAAAAATGGAGACACAAGAAGAGCCGATTTATGGCATAACCACAGGGTTTGGCTCGCTTTGTAATCATACGATTTCCAATGAAGAGTTAACACAGTTGCAACATAATTTAGTTGTGTCTCACGCTTGTGGAATGGGAGATCAAGTGCCATTGTCCATTGTAAAAATCATGCTGTTGTTAAAAATTCAATCGTTGTCGTATGGGCATTCCGGCGTGCAATTGCAAACAGTTCAACGTTTGATTGATATGTTTAACAACAATGTTTTGCCGGTGGTCTATCAACAGGGATCCTTAGGTGCATCGGGAGATTTAGCCCCTTTGGCTCATCTTTGTTTGCCTTTGCTCGGACTGGGTGAAGTGTGTTACAAAAATTCGTGTTTGAGCTCCGAAGAAGTTTTTGATGCATTGGATTGGAAACCCATTGAGTTGAAAAGTAAAGAAGGTTTGGCACTTTTGAACGGTACACAATTTATGAGTGCTTATGCGGTTCGCACTTTAATCTACGGTTTGCGATTGTCCAAACAGGCAGATTTTATTTCCGCCATTTCGTTGGATGCGTTTGATGGACGTATCAGTCCGTTCCATGAATTAATTCAAAACGTTCGTCATCACGAAGGACAGATGGAAACCGCAAAAAATATCCGAGAAATTTTGGAAGGTAGTGAGCTCATTAATCGTCCGAAAGAACATGTTCAAGATCCTTATTCGTTTCGCTGTATCCCGCAAGTACACGGGGCTACAAAAGATGCATTAGATTATGTTTCGACGATTGTTACCAACGAAATTAATGCCGTTACGGACAACCCAACGATATTTGTTGAAGAAGATTTGATTATTTCGGCAGGAAATTTTCATGGACAACCGTTGGCGTTGGTAATGGATTTTTTAGCCATTGCCATAGCCGAATTAGCAAGTATTTCCGAGCGAAGAACCTATCAATTAATTAGTGGAAAACGTGGATTACCGCACTTTTTAGTTGCTGAACCCGGCTTGAATAGCGGTTTTATGATTCCGCAATACACGGCTGCATCTATTGTCAGTCAAAACAAACAATTGTGTACACCGGCTTCTGTGGATACGATAGAATCTTCGCAAGGGCAGGAAGATCACGTGAGTATGGGTGCCAATGCCGCAACGAAATTGTACAAAGTACTTAAAAATGCCGAACGTGTTTTAGCCATCGAACTTTTCAATGCCGCACAGGCACTGGAATTTAGACGTCCCGAAAAATCGTCGCCGATGATTGAAGAATTTGTTGAAAAATATCGAGACGTTGTTCCATTCATTGAAACCGATGAATTGATGTATCCGCATATTCAAGAAACCATCGACTTTTTGGATTATACCAAATTACCTTTTTAATTCATGATTCTAAACTTGAAAAAAATCGTCATATTATTCATCACTGTTGGTCTTAGTTTTGGGCTTTCCGCACAGTATTTGGCTACCCCAAAATGGTTGGCTAATCAGAACAAAGGTTTCAAATCCCCTATCCAAAATCTATTCAATTATCAAGAAGAACGAGGTTACAATTTCGGTTTTTTATTGGGTGCTAATTATATGGATTTTGCAGTTAAAATGCAAGATGATTTCAAATCTAACGATACTCTTTTTGGTGTTGAATCCGGTGGAGTAGTAGGGTTTACCGTTGGTGCACTGTATTGCAAAAGGCTTCACGAACTTTTTGAATTTCGTAGTGGTATCATTTTTTCTTTCGGTGCTCGCGGATTGATTTATTCATTGCAAGAAAGTCCGAATAAAGTTATTCAAATGACCAAGTCGATCGAATCCACAACACTTGATGTTCCGTTGGAAATAAAGTGGAAAGGTATGCGATACAGAAGTCTGCGTCCTTACGTAATCGGAGGTTTTCGATATAGTTTGGATATGGCTTCAAATGCCAAAAAAAACCAAAATATAGAGGATAAATTTGACATTGTGGTGAAATTAAAGCGAGATGATTTTTTGTTCACAACCGGAGCCGGATTTGATTTTTATCTCCCTCGTGGAAACCGAATCGGAGTCGAAATAAAAATGGCTTTTGGTATGAGAGATATATTGGTTCGCGAAAACAATCTGTTCACAAATGGTATAGATCGATTGACCTCTCGAAATTTGCAAATTGCGATAAACATCGAATAATGATTAGAAATTTTGAAATCGCTGTTAGTCCTGAAATTGCCGTAGATTCGAAACAATTAAAATCTGTTGTTTCTCAAAGATCGGGCATTAAACTTTCGGAGATTAATCACGTTCGTATCCTCAAACGCTCTATCGACGGTCGTTCCAAGAAGGTATTAGTTCGTTTGAAAATCGAAGTTTTTTCCGGAGATTCAAAATTTGAAAAAGAAATCATCGCTGTTGATTACAAAAAAGTCGATAAAAAATCACAAGAAGTTTTGATTGTCGGTGCAGGTCCTGCGGGATTATTTGCAGCATTGAAATGTTTGGAATATGGCGTAAAACCTATTATCTTGGAACGCGGGAAATCTGTCGAGGAACGAAAAAAAGATATTGCAACACTATCTGCAAAAGGAATTCTAAACGAAAATTCCAATTATTGTTTTGGCGAAGGAGGTGCAGGAACTTTTTCAGACGGGAAACTTTATACGCGTTCGAACAAACGCGGCAATATCTCAAACATCCTTAAAACACTGATATTTCACGGTGCAGATGAAAACATATTAACAGATGCACATCCGCATATCGGTTCGGATAAATTACCGAAAATTATTCAAGATATTCGTAAAACAATTCTTTCGCATGGTGGTGAAATTTGTTTCGATACACAGGTTTGCGATTTTGTTGTAAAAGATAAAAAAGTTATTGCCGTTGTTGATCAAAATGGGAAAAAAATTCCTTGCAAAACGGTTGTATTAGCCACCGGACATTCGGCGAATGATATTTACGAATGGTTTTACAATAATAATTTTTCAATTGAAGCAAAGCCTTTTGCAATGGGCGTTCGCGTGGAACATCCGCAAGCGTTAATTGATAAAATTCAGTATCACGAATCGATTCGAAATCCGAATTTGGAGCCCGCAACTTACAGCCTTACTGCACAAATTGACGGGCGTGGTGTGTTTTCGTTTTGCATGTGTCCGGGTGGTGTGATTATTCCTGCATCAACAACGGAAAAAACCTTAGTGGTTAACGGAATGTCCAATTCCGAACGTAATTCTCCGTTTGCAAATTCAGGAATTGTAGTTACCGTAAATGTTGACGATTATAGCAATTTTGATTCTTTCGGAGCCTTGTCAGGATTGAGATTCAGAGAATCTATAGAAAAACATTTTTTTGAAATTGGAGGTGAAAATTATCAAGCACCGGCACAAAAAATGTATGATTTTGTCAAAGGAAAAACATCTACGGAATTAAATAGAAGTACGTATCATCGTGGTTTGATTTCTGTGGATTTCAATAAAATTTTACCCGATTTTATTGCACTTGCATTACAAAAAGCCTTTTACGAATTCAACAAAAAAATGCGAGGTTTTTTGACCAACGATGCCATGTTGATAGGTTTGGAATCTCGCACATCATCGCCCGTTCGCATACCACGAAACGAAAAATTTCAGCACTTAGACCTTGAAAATCTTTATCCTTGCGGAGAAGGAGCCGGTTATGCCGGCGGAATCACCTCTTCGGCAATGGATGGTGTTGCTGTAATTCAAGCGATGTTTGGTGAATGATTGAAAAAAAATCAACGTCGTATTGTAGCCATATTTTTTGTTTTTTGTTTTTTTTTCGTATCTTTGCAAAAAATAATCAAAAAAAATAAAACCTATGAAAGATCTAAAAAATTACATTGAAACCAACAAAGACCGTTTTTTGCAAGAATTATTCGGTTTAATTCGTATTCCGT
>WRKV01000136.1 GCA_009777915.1 Bacteroidales bacterium
AGCGTTATCAATTATGAGGAGCGTAGCGACGAATACGTTACCGCAGGAAATGTCAGAGCGTAGCGGCGACGTATTTCCTGCAAAGAGTTTTTTTGAATACTTTTTTTGCTCCCAAAAAAAGTATTAGGAAAAAGGCTACATAGGCACGGGCTACAAGTCCGCGCCAGCAAGAAATTTTTGCTCCCCAAAAAAGTATTAAGAAAGTTCAAAAAAAATTCGTATCTTTGCAAAAAAAAATTAAAAAAAATTATGAAAAGAGATCAACAAATTTTCGATTTAATCGAAAAAGAACGCGAACGCCAAACTAATGGCATCGAATTAATCGCATCAGAAAACTTTGTAAGCCCACAAGTGATGGAAGCTCAAGGTTCTTGCTTAACCAACAAATATGCCGAAGGCTATCCCGGAGCCCGCTATTATGGCGGTTGTCAGGTGGTTGACCAAACGGAACAATTGGCGATCGACCGTGCTTGCAAACTTTTTGGTGCAGAGTATGCCAACGTGCAACCTCACTCGGGTGCACAAGCGAATATGGCAGTATTTTTGACGTGTATGAAACCCGGCGAAACCTTTATGGGCTTGGAATTGTCGCATGGCGGACACCTTTCGCACGGCTCTCCGGTGAACTCATCGGGAATCCTGTATCGTGCGGTTCCGTACATGGTTGAGGAGGAAACCGGACTTATCAATTACGATAAAATGGAGGAAACCGCTTTACGCGAAAAACCCAAAATGATTATCGGCGGAGCATCAGCATATTCGCGGGATTGGGACTGGAAACGTATGCGTGAAATCGCCGACAAAGTAGGTGCTATCTTGATGGGCGACATTTCGCACCCTGCGGGTTTGATTGCTCGCGGACTGCTGAACAACCCGATTCCATATTGTCATATCGTTACAACAACGACGCACAAAACCCTACGGGGACCTCGTGGCGGATTGATTTTGATGGGCAAGGATTTTGACAATCCTTGGGGCATTATGACTCCGAAAGGAGATGCCGTTAGAAAAATGTCGGCTTTGCTGAATTTAGCCGTATTTCCGGGTATTCAAGGTGGTCCGCTCGAACACGTGATTGCGGCAAAAGCCGTTGCGTTCGGCGAATGTTTATCCGATGAGTATTTGACCTATATCAAACAGGTCAAAGTTAATGCACAAGCGATGTGCAAAGCCTTTACCGATAAGGGTTACAAGGTTATTTCCAACGGCACGGACAATCATTTAATGTTGATAGATTTGCGTACAAAATTTCCGGAAATTTCCGGAAAAAAAGTTGAAAATGCGTTGGTGTTAGCCGATATTACCATCAATAAAAATATGGTTCCGTTCGACAGTCGTTCGCCGTTCGTAACTTCGGGAATTCGCGTGGGTACGGCTGCCGTAACCTCTCGTGGATTGAAAGAAACCGATATGCCGATGATCGTCGATTTTATCGATGAAGTTATTACAAACATTGATGATGAAGTTAAAATTGCAGAAGTTGGTAAAAAAGTGCACGCCATGATGTCGGCAAGACCTTTATTTGTGGGGTAATTGCTTTTTTATTTTAGATATTCTTTGACCTTTTTTGAAGTTTTTTTTGGTAGTTTGTATTTTTTTTTGTAACTTTGCTTTCGAAAAAAATTAAAATCCAAATAACAATGAAAAAAACTTCAAAACTTTTAGCAATCGGTTTGATAACTGTTTTATCAGCCGCAAATTTTAGCGTACATGCTTGTACGAATTTTATGGTTACCAAAGGCGCTTCCGCAGATGGTTCGACCATGATTACTTACGCTGCAGATGCGGCTCAGCTTTATGGTGAGTTGTATTATCGCCCTGCGAAAACCTATCCTGCCGGAACGATGATGACGGTTTACAGTTGGCACGAACGGAAAAATTTAGGTCAAATCCCACAAGCGACCCAGACTTATTCGGTTGTTGGCAACATGAACGAACATCAGTTGGCGATTAGCGAAACCACGTTTGGCGGACGCGAGGAACTTCAAGATACCACCGGAATTATGGACTACGGTAACTTGATTTACACCACGCTACAACGTGCCAAAACGGCTCGCGAAGCGATTCAAGTACTTCACTATTTGATGAGTACCTATGGTTATTGCAAGAGCGGAGAATCGTTTTCGATTGCCGATAAAGACGAGGTTTGGTATATGGAATTGATCGGAAAAGGTGTGAAAATCTTTGATGCGAGAGGAAATGTAGACCATCGCCGCTGGACTAAAGGTGCGGTTTGGGTTGCAATGAAAGTTCCGGACGGCTACATCTCCGGACATGCGAATCACGCTCGTATCATGAATTTCCCGATTGCCAATCCGAGAGCAAGAGTGGTAACTTCCATCACCTGTAAAGACATTGCAAGACTAACAACCACGCCATCTATCGAAGTGGTTTATGCACACGATGTCATCACGTATGCACAAGGTATCGGCATTTTTCCGGCAAACGGCAAACACGATGAATTTAGTTTTTCAGATGTGTATGCACCGCTTGATTTTGGTGCGATGCGTTTTTGTGAAGCACGTGTTTGGTCGGGCTTTAGAAAAGCCAATCGTAGCGGAATCATGGATCAATACGAGGACTATGCTCTTGGAAAAAATCCTAACAACCGTATGCCGCTTTGGATTAAACCGGATCGCAAATTAAGTTTGCAAGATGTGTTTGATATGATGCGTGATCATTATCAAGGAACGCCCATGGACATGACCAAAGACGTTGGAGGCGGCCCGTTTCATTCAGGTTATCGCTGGCGTCCGATGCTTTGGGAATTGAACGGACAATCCTATATTCACGAACGTGCAATTTCTACACAACAAACCGGATTTTCGTTTGTAACGCAATCTCGCTCGTGGTTGCCGAATCCGATTGGAGGCATTCTTTGGTGGGGAGTTGATGATACTTACACCACCGTTTGGGCTCCGATGTATTGCGGTATGACCGAAGTTCCGGAAGTGTTCAAAGAAGGCAATGGAACCATCATTGAGTATTCGCCAACTTCAGCATTTTGGTTGTTTAACTTGGTGGCGAATTTCGCGTATTCGCGCTATAGCGATATGATTGTGGATATTCAAAAAGTGCAACGCGATTTGGAATCTGATTTTATGAAAAAAGTAGCAGAAAACGATGCTGCTTGGAAAGACGAAACCGATCACGAGAAATTAGTTAGTGAAGCCACACGTTTTTCGTTGATGCAAGGTCAACGCACATTCAACGAATGGAAAAAATTGCAAGAATATCTTTTGGTAAAATATACTGATGGAAATATCCGGAGAGAGACTGAAATCAACGGCAGACGTCAGTTCGAAACTCTCGACACAGCTCCTGACCGGACAGAGACGCCACTTCAACCACGTTATCCGGATTGGTTTTATCAACAAATTGTCGATCAAATTGGGGATAACATCAAGCATATTGAGTATAAATAGTCAGTGATTAGTGAATAGTGATTAGTAGAGACGGGGCACGCCCCGTCTCTACTTTTTACTGTGGGCGACGCATGCGTCGCCCCTACGGGTGCCTCTCATTCTTGAATTACGTGGATGGCACGGCCTTGGGTAGTTATTACTGTGCTAGAGCCAACGGAGCCACCACTACCGGATGCAGCATCAGAACGCCCCATACCAATTATAATTAGACCATTGGCTCCCATTTTTGCGGCTTGAGATTTCAGTTCATTTACCACTATATCCTGTGTTTCCTGTCTCGTTAACCAATGCCACACATGGTAAGAAGCCTCAATCATCCCAATGGTTTCATATTTTGCAGGTGGGTCCCCATAAATTTTTACCTCCTCCGAACTAATCTCAGGTCTTACCGTTCCGGTCATTATAATCGAATAATCAGGCGGTCGCCGAACGATTAGTTCACTTTTAGACACACAACCACACAAAATCAGCGAAAAGAGAACCCCTGCCAACAGAAAGATTTTATGCTGTTTGGTCATAGACGATGGTGTTTCAGGTTTAATTTACATTCCAAACATATTTGCATGACACAGCCATGATATGTTGGTTTAATTTTTTGCAAAGATACGAAAAATATCTGATTTTAGCAAGTTTTTTCTATGGCTTGATAAATGTTTGCGAATCGACCAAACGTTTGTAAAGCCCGTCTTTATTGATTAATTCGTGATGTGTTCCTTTTTCGACAAGCTCTCCGTTATCAATCACCATAATTTCATCGGCGTATTGAATGGTCGACAATCGATGAGCGATAATCATCGCTGTTCGGTCTTGTAGCAAGGCTTTCAACGCCTCTTGTACCATGTGTTCCGATTCGGTATCCAACGCTGAAGTGGCTTCATCTAAAATCAAAATATCGGGGTTTCTGAGCACCGCACGAGCGATGTTCAAACGCTGACGTTGTCCGCCGGAAAGATTGGACCCTCCATCACTCAAACGGCTGTAATAACCATTCTCCATCGCCATGATGAATTCGTGTGCATGGGCAATTTTTGCAGCATGCTCAACCATTTCCAACGAGATATTGGGCATTCCGAACGTGATATTATTGAAAATCGTATCGTTGAACAAGGTCGAATGTTGCGAAACTATGCCGATTTTCGAACGCAAATCCGCCAACGACATATTTTTTATCGGAATACCATCTATCAAAATTTCGCCGCTATCGCAATCGTGAAATCTCGGTAATAAATCTACCAACGTTGATTTCCCGCCTCCGGAAGGACCAACAATAGCAAGGGTTTTGCCTTTTGACAATTCGAACGAAACCTTGTTCAAAACCAATTTTTCAGGAGCCGAAGGATAGGCAAACGAAACGTTTTTGTAAACGATAGAATCGTTGAAAGTAGCAAGTTTCACAGGGTTTTCATGTTCAACAATCACATTCGGTGCGTCGAAAACAGCAAAAATTCGTTGTATCGCCGCACGTCCGCTTTGAATCGTAAAAAACATTCCGGCAAACGACCTTGCAGGCGGGAGTAAGCGGAAAAACAAAATAATAAATAAAATCAAAACTTCTGCCGATAGTTTTCCCGACAACACCAGATCGCCGCCTACCCCAATCACAACAATGGCAGCCGCAACCACAAACAATTCCGTTACCGGACTCGACAATCCTTGTCGTCGTAAAATTCTGTTGTGAAATCTCACGTAATCCCGATTAACAGCGGAAAATTTTTGATTCATCAAATCAAAAACATTATACGATTTGATCATGCGTAACCCCGAAATGCTTTCCTCTATCAACGAAACTTTTAGTCCGAATTTGGCTTGCAAACGATCTGAATTTCGTTTCAAACTTTTCCCAATGATATTGATTATGTAGATGGTTGGAGGTAGTATAACAAACACAACAAGCATCATTTTCGCACTGATGATAAATAATGTGGTTAAAAAAACAATCAGATATGTGAAATCTTTCACGCCAAACAGCAGGGCTCTCGTAACGCGTTCAATGTCGTTGATATCGTTGGTCATGCGTGAAATCAAGTCTCCCCGACGTTGTTCCGAAAAAAATGCCAACGGTAAAATCAAGATTTTTTGAAACATTTCATTCCGGAGGTCTTTGGTCACACCATTACGCAACGGTGCTAAAAAATACATCGCTAAATATCGGAACAAATTCGACACAAATGTGATCACAATGTACAGTCCTGCCACAAACAGCAAGGCGTTGAATATCCCGAAGTCGTCTCTAATTTGGGTTACTTGAAACGAAAACCAGTCGAGAAGTTGATTGATATTCCATGAGAATCCCGGATTTTCGGCTACAGCGTTTGCCGAATCGAATAAAATTCGAATAAACGGCACAATCAATGCAAACGAGAAAAACTGCGAAAACACGTACAAAACATTACACAATAAACCCGAAAAAATCACTGTTTTGTAGGGCTTGAGATAGGGCAAAAGACGATAGATTTCGGTCATCAAAAAAATTCCTTTCTGCAAAGGTACAATTTTTTTGGGATATATGCAAAAATTTTTC
>WRKV01000137.1 GCA_009777915.1 Bacteroidales bacterium
AAAGCATCAATCCGAAATTTTAACATTTGACAATCCCCCCAAAAAAAACCACCCTTCAAAAAAGGGTGGCTTTTCTTATCAATCCAAAATGATTTTAGAACGTATACCGCAAACCTAATTGGATTGCCCAAGTGGCGGATACTGTGCCGGGAGCAACGGTTGGCGAAGTGAAATGACGGAAGTTCTCACCGGAACCACTTCCATTCATGGCTAAGATGGCTTTGCCTGTTGCAGCATCACGACCTCTGTAGCTCAATATCGGGAAACCCGCGAAAGAACCATTCAAGTTGTCTTGAATGCCCCACTTCGAGCTAAGCATATTCGCAAAATTGATGATATCCGCAGAAAATTCCAATTTATTGGTTACGTTTCCAACCTTGATTCTGAACTCTTGTGCAATACGCAAGTCGATACGATTGCTCCAAGGCAGATAGGAACCGTATTTGGGAGCATAATCGCCCAAATGTTTCTCTATACTCGGATTTTGTTTAACAAACTCTTGATACGCATCCCAATCAGCATCCGTTTGCCAAATCACCTCATCTTTATTTTTGGGTAGATAAGCGATGTAGGTTCCTGTTGTTGTATAATTGGTCGGACGACCGTTGTAAGTGTAGGTGAACGCATTTCCTGTACGTCCGCTGTAGAACAAACTAATCGTTGTCGCAAAATGTTTGGCATACTCAATATGATAATTGATCGATGCCATGATACGATGAGGCGTATTCATTAAACTTAATCCCAATTCAGTTGCATTCAGTCCGTTGATCGACTGACGGTTGCCCCAAGCCGAGATCGGGTCGCTACCGTTGGTTCTCGCTGCAACTTCATCTGAATACGTGTAGGTATAGGACAAATCACCACTCAAGCCGTTCCAGTTAGGCAAACGAAGTTGAGTAGAAAACGAAAAACCTTGTCCTTCTTTGGTGTTTTTCATTATGATAACATCACTATTGACATCTGTATTGATGTATTGCCTGTTGTTTGTGTAGTAATCACGATGGTTAGAGCCTTCGATGAGGGTTCCATCGGGGGCTTGTATATTGATATTGTCAAATGTTATGGCATGAACATCTTTGGTGTACATCGCCTCCAATGTAAGCATCATATTGAGTGGCAATCTGATATCGGAAGCCAAACTTGTACGCCATACTTGTGGTAATTTGAAATCCTTGTCAATAACGGCTACACGACCACCTCGAATGGCATTTTGTTGAGGGAAAATATCGGCAATAGCCGGATTTCTTAGCAAAGCTGTTGCATCTGCTTCGAACGGAATACGTGCCAGCGTGGCTTGGTTACCTGCTGCGCTGTGCCATTGCGAGTATTGAAACTGCAACATACCGCTATTCGTGGGCTGATTGGTAAACCATACAAACGGAATGCGACCGGTAAAGATACCTGTACCACCTCGTACGGTTAAACTGCGGTCTTTATGCACGTCCCAATTGAAACCCAAACGTGGCGACCAAAGCAATTTGGCATCGGGCCACGTACTCAAATCAACGGTTTGGCCATCGCGGAACGTTTGACCATGAAGTCCGGGGTTGTCAATTGCTCCATCAAAATACATCGGCAAGTCAACACGCATACCTATGGTAAGTTTCAGATTATCGCGAACTGCCCACTCATCTTGAACGTAAGCTGCAAACTGACCAAACGAAAGTTCGGCTACAGGCTTTGTAAAACCGTTGATAGGATAGGTGTAGGCAAAGCCGAGCGGATGATAATCTTCGTGCCAGTTTCCATCAGGTGAAGCCACATTGTTAGCGTGATTTTTGAAAGCATTGAGATCTTTGTAACGATAATAAGCGGTACCATTACGCAGGTAAGAGTTGGCAAAGTATTGATGCTCGAACGACAAACCTCCTGTGATGGTATGCTGATCTTTTTGATAAGTAGCATTATTTGTAATAATCAAGGTGTTGTTTTGTACACGATTTTGCCACGAAAATAATTCATAACCGGCAGTCATGTACGAATTTGTACCTGCAATATCGCCACGCATAATATCCACCATAGGGAATGGAGTACTTGTCGTGCTACGAGGTTGATCGTAATTAGTATAAGCAATCAAAAGATTATTCGAGAGATTATTGCCAAAGCGGCTGTGCAACTCGCCTGTGAGAGAGTGCATAATACCATCGTTGCGGTACTGGCTGTTTTCAAACGACATACCGCCTGTTCTGCTATGACGCGAGGGGCTAATAGCACCACCGGCATCGTTACTGCTTGACGGACGGCTCAAGTTAGACGATTTCGAAAAATTGTAACGGAACGATACTTTGTGGTCTTTATGGGCGTTCCAATCGATACGAGCAAGCATCTTATTATTGGAAATATCATCACCACCCCAACTTTCATAACGTCCGGTTTCGTAGTTGAATTTTTCTTTCAAGAAGCTTGAAAACTCTTGCAGATCGCTTGCTTGCACAGTCGTACTCACATTCGGATCGTCCGGATCTCTGCCGGGAGCCGCAGCAAGCAACGTGTTGCCGGGACGAGTTTCGCTGTCGATTTCTCCGTTAAGGAAAATAAACAATTTGTTTTTAATAATGGGAGCACCTACGCTAAAACCGTAGACCGCACGACTTGATTCCGGAATGTTGGAAATCTCATTGCCACGAATTTTTTTACCGCCCATATTTTGATTGCGGAAATAGCCGTAAGCTGAACCTTTCACGGTGTTTGTACCACTCTTGGTAACCGCATTGATACCGGCACCCGTAAAATTGGATTGACGAACATCGTAAGGTGCAACAACCACTTGCAATTCCTCAATAGCGTCCATAGAAATAGGCTCGCCCGATGTGCCGGGCATTCCACCACCCGAAAGACCGAAGTTGTTGTTGAAGTTTGCACCGTCGACGGTGATGTTGGTTGCAAAAGACTCGCGTCCAACAAAGGAAGCACTACCTGTGGAGTAAGGCGAAAGCCTTGCTACGTCGGTCAAGTTACGCGACAGCGTGGGCATTCTCGTCATTTCGAGGTTGCTGATGTTGGTAACGGCTCCCGTGCGTTCTTGACTGAACGCCGAAACTTTGTCGCCTACAATTGTTACGCCTTCGAGTGTCATTGCAGCATCGGTAAGCGTAACGTTCAGGTTCAAAGGATCACCCAAAGAGATGGTGATATTTTCGATCGATTGAGGTTGATACCCCATAAACGAAATTTGCACCTTGTAAGGTCCGCCCACGCGCATACCTTGAATGTTGTAGTTCCCGGTAACAGAAGTTGTTACGCCGTAGGTTGTACCCGTAGGTTCATGAGTGGCAAGAATGGTTGCACCGGGTAGTGTTTCGCCACTTCCTGAGCGTACAACGCCTGCCATACTGCCTGTTGTTACTTGTGCTTGCACCATCTGCCAAGAGGCAAATAGCATCAAACACACCATAAGTTTTTTCATGTTGTGAATTGTGTTTTTCATAAAGTTTTTGATTTGATTGATTGGTTTTATACGATTGTTTGTGTTTGAGGACAGATAACTTTTTATTATCGGTTGTTTATGTCCGTTTTTTTATTTATATTTAGACAAACCAAAACACAAAAGATATGACACTCCAAACCACAATTAATGAATTTCTGATTCATTGCCAATTTGAAAAAAAATTAAGCCCAAAAACCTTAGAGGCTTACACAACAGACTTAAAACAATTTTTGAACTTCATCTCAAAAAAAGGCTTTTGCAAAGATGTACGAAAAATTGACAAGACAATCTTGAAAGAATATCTGCAAGAATTGTCGCCGTTCAAAACGAAAACCATCAAACGTAAAATGGCTTGCTTGAAAGCCATGTTCAACTATCTGGAATATGAAAATGATGATTTTTACAGCCCGTTTCATCGAATTAAAATCCGTTTGAAAGAATCGTTCAAATTGCCTATAGTTATGACTATTGACGAGGTTCGAGAAATTTTGAACACACTTTACAAACCGCTTAACAACATGGATTCGAATAAATATCAGTATAAATCCAAGATCAGAGATATTGCTGTAATTGAATTGCTGTTTGCTACAGGAATGCGGGTTTCGGAGTTGTGCCAATTGCAGATTAACGACATTGATTTGAGACATGGCATCATCAAAATTTTTGGGAAAGGACGTAAGGAACGAATCATTCAAATCTGTCAGCAAGAAACGGTTCAAGCCCTGCACAATTATATCAATCTTTTTTCAAGTCAAGCCCATCTGAAACAACCTTTTTTTATCAATAGATTAGGCAACGGTTTATCTACCCAATCCGTAAGAATTATGGTCAAAAACTATATCAAGCAATCCGAAATCAAAAAACATATTACACCTCATACGTTTCGACATACATTTGCTACGCTACTTTTGGAGGAAAATGTTGATCTGAAATATATTCAAGTATTGTTGGGACACAGTTCCATAACAACAACCCAAATTTATACGCATGTCAATACGGAAAAGCAGAAAGAGATATTATCCACAAAGCATCCTCGCATGAAAATAACGGTTGCTTGAGGCACTCAAATCGGCTTGGTGATTTCGTTTTTTAACGTTATTAACATTTTGTTGATAAAATTAAAAAAATCTTAATAAAAATGTAATTAAAATTGTGTACTTTTTTTGTATCTTTGCACCCGAATTGAGGATGTAACCGATAATAAAAAGTTATCTGTCCTCAAACAAAAACAGTCATATAACAACCAATCAATCAAATCAAAAACTTTATGAAAAACACAATTCACAACATGAAAAAAGCGATTGTGCTTTTGGTGCTATTTGCCTTTTGGCAAGTGGCTGAGGCACAAGTGACCACTTCGTCTATCATCGGGCGAGTAAACAGCAACCAGGAAGCCTTGCCCGGAGCAACAGTCAAAGCCACACACGTTCCATCGGGGACAGTCTTTGGCATCACTACTCGTGTAGATGGTAGCTACACCTTGGCAAACATGCGTATCGGCGGTCCTTACACCGTCGAATTTTCGTTTATTGGCTATCAGCCACAAACGTTTTCCGACATTTTTCTGACTTTGGGTCAAGAACTCGTCTTAAATGTAATCTTAACAGAAGGTATTGCCTTGGAAGGTGTTGAAATCAGAGGCACACAGAGTGCAGTGATGAACTCTAACCGCACCGGTGCACAAGAGGTTATTACCTTAGATGCCATGCACAAATTGCCAACCATAAACCGCTCGTTGAACGATTTTACCCGATTGGCTCCCATGAACAACAACGGTAACTTTGCCGGAGCGTCCTATCGTTTCAACAATGTAACCGTAGACGGAGCTTCGTTCAACAACTCGTTCGGTTTGAGTTCTGCTCTGGGTGCTACAGGCACCGAACCTATTTCGCTTGAAGCTTTGGAGCAAGTACAAGTGATGATTGCTCCCTACGATGTGCGTAACGGAGGTTTTACGGGTGGTGCGGTCAATTCTGTGACTAAATCAGGATCAAACGAATTTCATGCCTCTATGTATATGTATAGTAGAAGTCCGGCTTTGATGGGATATCGTGCAAAAGATGAAATTGTAGCGGTTTCGGAATTTTCTAACAAACAATATGGTCTTAGCCTTTCGGGTGCTATAATCCCAAATAAATTCTTCTATTTTGTGAATGCAGAGATGGATCGTCAGGATCTCCCGATCTCTTATACAACTAAAAATTCAGCTGCCGATGCAAGTGTGTTGCAAGATTTATCCGACTTTCTACAAAGCGAACTGGGCTATAACCCAGGATTTTTCGATAAAGACAAGCGGGAAACGCAAGCCGACCGCATAACGATTCGCTTGGATTACAACCTGAATCCTAAAAATACATTGAGTTTGAAGTACTATTACTTAAAGTCGTTTGCTACAGTCAATCCGTCTACTTCGGGGCAACCGAACGGAGGACGTGGACCCAATCAGTATTCCATTCCTTTTTCATCTTGTTTCTATCGCACCAATAACAACTTCAACATCTTTATTGCAGATTTGAA
>WRKV01000138.1 GCA_009777915.1 Bacteroidales bacterium
CAAAATCAGATGATTTATATTTTTCTTTCAAACCGCGTTCACCCTTCGGCAGACAACACCAAAATCACCCAACAGACGCTCCGTCCGGAGATTCAGCAGATGTTTTATGACATTTTGAAATAGTAAGTAAAATCGCTATCGAGCAATGACCCTCATCGTGCTCTGCCCATAGCCACACCAAATGCCGATGCCACCGTTGATATTGCTTTTAAGACTTGTGTTGGCAGGGAATATTGGGTTTTGTGCGTTGATGATTTCGTTTTGCCACAGGTTCCAAAAATCAAAACCTTCCTTAGTCATGGTGCGAAGTCTGACCGATATCGTATCACCATCGTGGTAATGCAAATCGAAATTCACCTTGGGATATATGCTCACACCCCTCACGATATTCAGTTGCACATCGGACGAAGTAAAATTTTGGCTGTTGAAATTGCTATAAAGGCAAGGCACAAAAATATCATCGACACCCCTGATCATCGTGGCAACCTGGTAGTAGTTGTGCTGATCGTTAGGGTGTGTAAAATCTACCCGCAACTTACCGGTTGTATCCGTGGATTTTTCACGCACGTATTCCACGTGTTTGATGGGAACGGAGGGCTGTATAGTCGTTGTGGCAGTAAGCGTTTGGCGTGTAAGATCGGTTGGGTTCACATAGTGTATCGTGAGATTGTAGGTGCCTCCGGTTTGTCCAATCACCTTATCGCCCATATACAGAAACGGCGGCAGATACTGCGAAGCCGACCGAAGTCGGAGTGTGTCGTTCTCAACACCGTCCGACACAATGACCATCGCCGAACGAATAGCATAGACAATAAAATTAGACGAATCCACCAATTCCGAGATGGGCACACTCCGCGAAAGCAGCACACGTGCACCCTCGCCCTCCTCAATCCAACCCTCTACGGCAATCTGCATTTCGCCATAGTCCATGACGTATTCCTCGCGTCGACACGCCGACAGAAAGAGGAGAATAAGTGTTGATATGTGCAGTAGTCTTATCATAATCAAAATCGAAAACGCCAACTCACCGATGGCAGTAATTTGTACATGGTTTTATATCGTGCCACAACCTGCATCATGTTGCCACTCTCACTCGATCTCACGTCCAATATGACATAAATGGGATTGTTGACCGCAAACACATTGTATATCGAAACATTCAGCACGCTTTCGCGATGGCTCACCTTGCTGAGATGGAAATCCACCGAAACGTCCGTGCGTATGTAACTTGGCATGATGGCGTTGTTGTGTTTTCCGTACTCTTTCACCGGCGTGTTGGAGATAAAATACCACGAAGTTGGTGTTGTGAAGCGGTTGCCCGAAGTGAAGATTTGCGTAAGGCTTGCCGTCCAGCGTTTGTGGATTTTGTAGATCGCTGCTGCAGAGAAATTATGCCGTCTGTCGAATTTCGAAGGGAAGGTTTCTCCGCCGTCTATGCCGTCGAATTGTCGGTCCGATTTGCTCAACGTATAACTGATCCAACCCGACAGTTGTCCGGTCTTTCTGAGCATAAATTCTGCCCCACGAGCCTTGCCTTTTCCAACATAGATATCATCACCAAAATGGGTCATATCATTAAATTGAAGGATATTGAACGGGTAGTGAACCAAGTTGTTCATCCGACTGTAAAATAGTCCTGCCGTAAGTTCCATTTGCGGCGAAATTCTGTAGTTGGCACCTGTCGAAAAATTGTCGGCAAGTGAAACCGGAACACCTTGCGAGGAGGCTATCCAAAAGTCGGTAGGGAAGCCCACGCTCGACGTTGTAATCAGGTGCAAACGCTGGGCTTTCCGTGCATACGACAGATAGGCTGCCCATTGGTGATCGTCCGAAAAGTTTAGTCCGATGCGAGGCTCCAAACGCCAATCGGCTTTTCCGTTGCGACCGTAGTCGTTGTACAGACCAAGACGCAGTCCTGCGTCTAACGAGAAATACCGGTTTAGTTTCGGCTTGCCGTGCAGATAGATCGAAACCAATTGCGATGTTGTAACTTCTGCTAATTCCGAAGGTACGGGCAGTGTTTCCGACGACAAGTCCTGCGGTTTCACACGATAATTGGCATACTGAATGCCTGTCGCAAAAGGGATGTCAAACATCTTGAAATCCGCACCACTGTTGAATCCCCAATCGGCAACTTCGGAATCCACCTGCACATCTAATCCGGCTTGACCCAAGTTGAGGAAATTCGCATAACGCGAAAAATACATCTCATTGCTGAGGCTAATATCTTGCCCCAATTGGTAGTTCCATGTTGCTGATGCCAATTGATTGCCCCATCGCATTTTTCCATCCAGATGCATACGTTTGTCTCCAATGGTGAAACGGTCGCCACTCCAAAAAGCATTCACATCAATGCTGTGTTTCTTGCTTGGGCGTAGCATTAGCGTGAGGTTGACATCACTAAAGGCATAGCCGAAATTTTCAAGACTGTTTTCGCCTTTTGAACTGGAATTGAGTAGCGGTGTGATGATTTGATCAACGTAGGTTTGCCTTCCGGAAACCACCACTCCGGCTTTTTTTCCTACCGGACTGCTCACCGTTATTTGCGATGCCAGCACTCCCACATTGCCTTTGATAGAGAGGGTTTCGGGCTTTTCGTCGGGCGACAAACATTGCACGGTTGCACCAAGCCGATTGCCGGCCTGCGTTTCTTGTCCGGATTTGTCAAACTGAATACGGTCGATATGATCGGCGTTGTAGAACGGGAAAATGCCCAGCAGGTGCGAGGTTCCGTAAACCGGCGTGGTGTTATACAACATCAGATTATGCCCCGGGTCGGCACCACGCACATAGAGATGTCCGTTCGCTTCTCCGGCATGTTGCACACCCGGCAGCAGTTGCAAGATACTGATAAGGTCAGGACTGCCCATGATCGAAGGCAGTTCGCTCAGTTTTTCGGTGTTAAGAGTAATCGCACCCATTTCCGTACTTCGGACCATTGCACGCGAACGTGCAGTAACAGCCACACCCTCGAGTTCCATTCCCGAAAAATTTAACACAATGTCGATCGCCGTATCGCGCAAAGCATCGAACGTACGAACATCGGTTTCAAACCCAACATGACTTGTGATCAGTTGCACCCGCGACGGCACAATACGAAACGAAAAAACGCCATTCTCTCCAACATGTCGATGCACAGTATCACCTGCAGCCACCAACTGCATACGTGCCAACGGCAACGCAATACCGTCGCTGTCGACAACCTTGCCCAAAAGTGTTATGGTTTGAGCAAGACAGACATTGGCTGACAATGCAAGGATTACAAGGGTTTTGAATAGTCTGCTTAACATTGCGATTAACAAAAAGAGGCTGTCTCGAAAGACAACCTCTTTTTAGATGGGTTTAATAATCGTCATCGTCAAATTCAATGCCGAATGCTTTTAGAAATTCTTCCCATTCATTGATAAGCAAATTGAAGCCACTGCCGAAATAGGTTTCTGCTTCAATAAGGGTATTGTCGTTGAATTTGAGGTAAAAGTTGAGGTGATAACGATAGATTTTTTGACCATAGTATAGATAATGATACCAATCATAATCTTCGTCTCTCTCTGCAAACGCAACCATATCCGCGATCTTGTAATTATCTTTTGTGGAAATCAATGCTGATCCCAGAAAATCATTGTATATTTTCATTTCTCTTTCGACTGCTTCCCTTTGATATTGATTGAATAGCGTGGCGTGCTGTGAGGTTCCCTCTTGTAAATCCCATAGTTCTTCATTTCTGTCATTAATCCATTCTGCAAGCTTTACCAATTCTCTCGCAAAATTTTCGCCATCTGTTATCACGTTTACCAACATGAGATCGCCCATCAATTTTATGACAGCATCGGCTTTACCAAGGTTTTTGTAAACGTCTTCTATATCGAGCTCATTGTCTTCCTCCATAGCTTCGATAACCAAATCGGTAAGTTTGTCTATATTTGTGGTCGCATTTGCCACAGCCTCCAACAAAGAGTTACCGTTGCGGCTCAGTTTCATGGAGATTTTTTGTTCTTTGACTTTGTCCACCATCCATGACCATTCGTATCCATCGTTGGTCGTCATTTTATAGGTAGCCGTTTCGGGCACTTCTTTCCCGTTTTTGTACTCGGCACCAAATTGAATCTTTGCGGCTTCGCTGTTATTGATGGTCAGCGTGCCGACAGCGGAGTTGGGCAGGTGATAGACCATTTCTCTCTCTATGTCTTCACAATCATACTGCCAACCCCAATAAGGATCCCAATATGATTCACATCGATAATCCCACCAAGTTTCGGTAAACGTAATCCCCGAATTTTGTGTTGTTACGGTGAGTGTCGCATTGTTGGTTGTTCCACCTTCTACTGCAGGAAAAACGAATTTCAATTCAGTGGATGATGGTGTTTCGATCCATCGTCCTTGTGCATTGTTCCATGTGAACACGCCGGTTACGTCTTCAAGATTAAAAATGTCTTTAACGTCGTTCACTTTTTCGATTGGTTCGGGGATATTCGGCTCCGACCGGTCAAACAGGTTGGCAAGATTCTCAATTGCTTTAAGAGCAGGCGAGTTTGCAAGGTGTTGGCTTTCCTGGAGGAAGTTGATACTCTCCTGTTCTAATTTTGCTTTTTGCTGATCGGGAGTGAGTTTTGAATACGGCAGATCGAGCAATTTTTCGGCTTCTGATTTTTCTCCGTCTCTGTCTTTGTTGCAGCTAACGGATAATGTGGCAAAGCATATCGCAAGTGCCGACATCCAATAAATGTGTTTTTTCATTTGTTTAATTGTTTAATTATTTAATTGTTGAATTGATTATTTGCAAATTAAAAATGCCGTACAGGATAAAATCCGACACGGCAAACGTTTCGTTAAGGCGGTATAAGTTGTTGAAATAGAGTTACATAGACGAGTTGGGGGGGGGGTAAATGCCTAAAAATCAATGAGTTACACGCATAACGAGCATGTTTCAAAGAGAAAAGACGGGCACTATGTTTTACGGATACAACCATAATCAAAAGTGCAAAGGTACAAAAAAAATATGATCTTAACAAATTTTTAAGAAAAAATTAGTATTTTCAAGGTCCCGTTAAAATTACCATGAGATAGGTGAGTTTGTTCATTTTTGTTGAAAATTTTTTGTAAAGGCACAAAAAGTTATTAACAAAATGGGCTATTTATTAACATTTTAACACTTTTTAACAAAAAAAATATACGAAAATCGGGGGGTCGAGCGTTATATATGGTAGGGGCGAGGCATGCCTCGCCCAGTAAAAAATTTATTAACCAAAAAACAATTAAAACAATGAAAAACTTAATTAACTTCGATGATGTGAACAACAAAATCATCACCATCAGAAACGAAAACGTTATCTTGGATAGCGATGTGGCTGCACTCTATAATGTAGAGACAAAAGAAATCAATCAAGCAGTCAGAAACAACCCTAACAAATTCCCTGAGGGATACATTGTTAGGCTGACCAAAGACGAATGGTCAAACTTGAAATCGAAATTTTCGATTTCAAATGGCGAGGATTCTTTAAGGTCAAAATTTTTGACCTTAAACGACACCGACAACTTGAAGTCGAAAATTTCGACTTCAAACACAGAGGATTCTTTAAGGTCGAAATTTTCGACCTTAGACAAACAGGGCAGAGGTCAGCACAAAAAATATGCACCCTGTGTCTTCACCGAAAAAGGCTTGTATATGCTCGCCACCATCTTGAAAAGCCCTCAGGCAACAGAAACCACCATCGCTATCGTTGAGGCATTCGCTAAACTGAAACAACTGTCAAACAACCTCGCCGCCTTACATTCCATGGAACCGGAAG
>WRKV01000139.1 GCA_009777915.1 Bacteroidales bacterium
TGTTACGCCTTCGTGGAGAGGGGAATTGTTTAGCCGATGTTACCGGTGCAACCCGCGACAACATTGGCGGTTGCGTGTATCTTGGCAACGGCTTGACGTAGTGCCGAACCACCGGCTGGGTGCCGTGCGGTTTCTTATTCCGTACTTATTTCCGTTTGCAAGAGACAAAAAATATCTGTTTTGCACAAGTTTTTTTATTAGGTTTCAAAAAAAATTCGTATCTTTGCAAAAAATCTGTAGGGGCGAGGCATGCCTCGCCCCTACAAAAAACAAAACTATGAAATAAACGAAAATATCAGTAAAATATAGCGTTTGCTATGTTCTTGCCTTTAGAAATTAGGAACTTCAAAACTCGCAGGAATAAGTGAATGCTCGCGGTAGCGGGCTTATCTTATTTGCGAGTTGGGTTTCCTAATACCTTAAAGGCGGATATGTAAATCCGCTTTTTTTATTGCCCTAAATTAAAAATCTAAACCATAAATACCTATGAAAAGAATCACCCTTATCTTAGTTATTCTTGCAACTTTTGCGACCAAAAGTTTTGCGTATTGCCCTATCCCGCAATGGTGTCCTGACGCCCCCTTGCATCAAGTTCTTTGCCCGGGCGAGGCGATCAATCCTATCGAGTTTCCCTCTGTAATTGGGAAAACCCTAATCATCAATTGGTGGACGGATGGCACACGTTTTGCGTCTATCAACACGCCTGCGGGCATTATAGTTTCGGGTCCGCCCGAGAATCGGGAGCATTTGTCGCCTGTTATCATCAGAGGAACGCCTACAACCACCGGTACCCACCACTATACCGTAAGCAATACCTGCGGCGTGGAGTTGCTCCATGGCAGCATAACCATCACTACTACACCGCCCACCATCGGCACGGTTACACCAACAAGCGACCAAGCCACGCCACAAAACATACCTTTTGCCAACGCTCTCACCCTCACAGATGATCCCATAGGCATGCCACCGATCACCATTCAGTGGTATTCAAGCACTACACCCAGCAGTGCAGCCGGAGCAAGCGGAACAGCCGTGAGCGGTGCCACAGGCAACACACTCGCACCACCAACAAATGTAGCGAACACCGCCGGCATATACTACTACGCTGTAGCAACAGATCGTTGTGGGAGAACGGTTACAACCAACAACACCAGCGGAAAGCATATTGTTGTTCCCGCTTGTATCGGTACGCAGGGCGACTTGTCGCTGTGCACAGGAACTAACTATGTTCCTGATATCGGTGTTGTAAATTGGCAAGGTTCGACCAATATCGAAACCCATGCTCGCACGATTTCCGGCAACGGGATTACGCAAGTTTGGTCGGGTGTTGTTACCACGAGCAATTGTAACAGTAGGGCAACATTTACGGCTGATGATATCGTAACAAATTGTCGGAATGCCACTAATGGTTTCAATGGGGATTATTTTAATTTCTGTTTTGTGATTCGCTATCAGGCAACCCTTTGTCCTTCTCCTTGGCGAGTGCCGACTTGCCAGGACTTCATTAATTTGGATATTGCTTTGGGCGGTAATGGATATAATCGTGAGAAAGGAGGCACAGGTGATAATGCTCCTACCGTGAATGGCCATACCTTAGAAACTCAGAGTAGATGGTATACCGACACTTGGGGAGGTCCCCCCTTTACGGGACATGCCACATCTCAGGAAAATAATCCAAATTCGTTCTATTGGTCGTCCAGTCAGGCTAATGAAACAGCGGGGTTCAACTTGCGCCTCATGCCCGAAAACAGCGTAGAACCGCAACGCTTCGGTGGCAGTAAGGGTTCTGGACTTGCATTGCGTTGTGTGCGGGATGTGCCGTAGTGAATAGTGATTAGTGATTAGTAGGGGCGAGGCATTTATGATTTATGATTAATGAATTATGAATGCGATTTGGCGAAGCGTTATCAATTATGAGGAGCGTAGCGACGAATACGTTACCGCAGGAAATGTCAGAGCGGACCTTATATTTGCAACTTGAAACTAAAACTATAATTCTATAAATCCGTAAACGTATGTGTACAAATCTAACCAAAAAGAAAGAAACCAAGGCGGTAATCTATCAGAGCGGCTAAGAGAAAGACTTATTCCGCTATTTAGCACCGTCTTGGCTTTCATGAAATAACGCCCTGAATAAAAATTTGCCATAAAGGCGTTAAGGTACTTAGGATTATTTCATGCTCTTTCCTTCTTTTTGTGTTAATAACACTGCAAAGATATGAAAAAAATTGTAATTGGCGTAGATGTGAGCAAAGAAAAATTAGATCTATGCCTTCAGCTCGGCGAAAAGCCGACCAAAGACTGGGAATTGCCCAATGCAACTCCGGCAATAAAAAGCTCGCTGAAAGAGATATTGAAGGAAAACAATTATGGTCCTTCAGAGGTCTTAGTGTGTGCAGAACACACCGGACAATACACTTATCCGTTGTGCTGTGCCTGTGAGGAATTAAGCTTGCATTTGTGGTTGGAAAGCCCTGCGCAACTCAAGCAAAGCTCGGGTGTTGTACGTGGCAAAAACGACCGGATGGATGCTCGAAAAATTGCGGCTTACGGTTATCGTTTTCAAGACAAAGCTATGGAATTTTCTTTACCGGAAAAAAACATTGCTACGCTCAAACAACTCATCAGCGAACGCGATATGTATATTGCAGACAAGGCCAAGTACCAAGGGCAAATCACAGATCAAAAGCGGTTTATGAGTCCATTGGATTACAAAAGAAAAAGTGCACGATTGAAAAAATTAATGGCTGGACTAGAGGAGTCCATTATTACCATCGAACAAGAAATCCAAGAGTTGATAGATAACGATGAGACACTTTCAAATCAACACAAACTATTATGTTCGGTTGATGGAATTGGTGACAGAACGGCAATCAAAATGATCGTTGCGACCAATGCTTTCAGAGATTTTGATGATGCTAGAAAGTTCAGTTGTCATGCAGGTGTTGCACCTTTTCAATACACCTCCGGAAGTAGCATTCGTTCACGAAACAGGGTGTCGCATAGAGCTGATAAAAGTATCAAAACTCTTTTACATTTGGCAGCCTTAGTAGTTGCAACGCGAAAAAAAGACGGCGAACTCCGAGAGTATTACCTTCGCAAAGTTGACGAAGGTAAGAATAAAATGTTGGTACTAAATGCTGTAAGAGCAAAACTCATCGCGAGAATGTTCGCTGTAATTAAAAATAACAGACCATATGAAAAAAATTACGCCTTTGTGCTTGCATAAATCATAAAAATAGCGGAGATCATATTTTCAGCAAAGAGTTTTTCTTTGGTTCGTTTCTTTTTGCTCTCAAAAAGAAATGAACAAAGAGAATTGGTTTATTTTTCCTGCAACATGGTGATATATTGCACCAACGAATTCAAATACACTTCAAGATTGGTGTAAATCGGACTAAGGTCTTTTTCATTGGCAATCGGCGTTTCAACATCTAAACCATTGGCAATTTTCCAAGCATCCGGAATCCCGTCATTGGCGGTACTTTCCAACGGTGGAAGCCCTCTTAACTCAATCCAACCGCCTACATCTCTTTGGCTGTCGATAATACCGTTTCTACTGCCGTTTGACCCGGAAAACGTGTGGGTTCCGGTTCGAGTTTCGTGAATAATACGCGAGTCAATGGCATCACGCACCAAACTTGCACCGCCATACGCCATCACACGTTCGTAAGCAACTTCGGCGGTGTGCTGTGTAATCGGTGGAGCCAAAAGCGGGGTATTCAATTTCAAAATTGCTTTGACTTCCTCATGATCGCTGTAGCGTTCCGGAATCTGAATGCCGTATTCCCAGTTGTTTTCAGTGGTTTGCGGATGTCCGTAAACATAATTTCCTTCCACAAAAAGCGTTCCCCATTTATCCAAAATTTCTCCAAAACGTTGCGGATTATCATTCGGTGCTTTTTTCCAAGGCTCGTAAATTCGGTGTCTGACCTGTCCGTCTCTTGTAGCAGGACCGGGTTTGTTGTAATTCGCCACGATATTGGCATTGGTTGCTTCGCCACCATAACCGCTGTTACTGCCCCAATTGTAGACCACATTATTTCGATAATCTATCGGTTCCGGACCAAATTCGCCGGACGAAAAACGAGGGTTGCGATTGTCGTGATGTGCCAACAAATTGTGATGAAACGTCGTACCCGGACCGCCCCAAATTCCGCCATAACCGTGATTGCCTTTTTCATGTGTAGAATTTCGAAGACTTTCGGAAATCAAACTCCATTGCAAGGTAAAATCACGCATATCGTAGAACGACGCACATTCGTCGATACTCCAACTCATCGAACAATGGTCGACGATAACATTTTTTCGTCCGCGCGATTCGAGGGCATCGGCTTCGTGTCTGTGTACATCGCCCATTCGGAATCTCATATAGCGAACAATCACATTATCGGCACCGATATTCGTGCCGAAACCTGCCACACAAATTCCGTCACCGGGAGCGGTTTGTCCGGCAATGGTCAGGTCGCCGTTTCTGATAACAAGCGGTGCTTTCAGTTGAATCGTTCCCGAAATATCGAATACGATGGTTCGCGGTCCTTCTTGATTGATCGCATGACGAAATGTGCCAACCGCAGGTTCTCGGGCATGATCGTCCAACGATGTAACCACCAAAATTTTTCCACCTCTACCGCCTGTTGCATTTTTCCCAAAACCTTCCGCACCGGGGAAAGCCCGCAATTCGGTTTCATTCATCGCAGCATAACGAGAAATCTCCAAAGATTCGCCTGATTTTTTGCCGTCGATGTCCTCGACCTGAACATAAACACTCGATAAATCTTGAAACATGTCTTGAGTTAACGGAAAAACGCCGATATAAACTTTATCATCAACAAAGGTTGTAATGGTTTTTAACACGATTGCTCGTTGATTAGCTGCGTAAGCCAAACTAACTGTTTTCAGTCCGACCTCACTCGTTGCTTGAAAACGAATAACCGGATTGATGTCGCCGTAAATTGCTGTGGTTCGCGGTTGAATGAATTGCACTCTTGGGGCAGCCCAAACACTGACTGACAGGGCAATTGCGAGAACGGTAAGAATTTTTTTAATCATGATTATTAAGTTTTATTAGGGATTTTGTTTTGCAAAGATACGGTTTTTATTTTGTTTGAGCAATTTTTTTTAAGATTTTCAAATTTTTTTTCGTATCAAAGCCTTTTAGGGTTGTCATTTTTCATTGGACGTATGCTCCCCTCTCCCTACAAAATTCCGTCCTCTGCAAAACTGTAATAATCGTTTCCACAGACAATAAGATGATCCATCACGCGTAAATCCAGCAGTTTGGCGGCGGTTTTGATTTTCTCCGTAAGCAAAATATCGTTGTTGCTCGGCGTGATATTTCCCGATGGGTGATTATGTCCCAAAATCAAACTGTAGGCTCGATTCGCAACCGCCGTCTGCATGATTTTTTTCACATCGACAGACGTGTGTATCAAACCGCCTTCGGAAATGCGTTGTTTGGCAATTAATTTCCCCGATGTGTCGGCATAAAGCACCCAAAATTCCTCGTGAGTCAAGTCGCAAAGATCTTTGAAAAACACTTCGAACGCCGACCTGCTTTCCGTTATTTTCGGCCGTTTAGAAACCTTCGCTTCATGGCGACGACGGGCGATTTCGAGCGTCGCCACCAATGTAACGGCTTTGGCTTGACCAATGCCTTTGAATTGTTCGACGAATTCGGAAACATTTTTTTTCGAGAGT
>WRKV01000140.1 GCA_009777915.1 Bacteroidales bacterium
GTGGAGTCATCCCCTTGCTATTCTCTTTCAATACTTTTTTTGGGAGCAAAAAAAGTATTCAAAAAAACTCTTTGCAGGAAATACGTCGCCGCTACGCTCTGACATTTCCTGCGATAACGTATTCGTCGCTACGCTCCTCATGGTTTTTTACGCTGTGCCTCTTGCCCTGAAAGGGCGATATCAATAACGTATGGGCATCGCCCTACGTAATGGAGAATCACCCTAAACAGAGCCCTGAAAGGGCGTAATCTCCCGGCTATTGACCGTTCCGAATTTCGTCGGCGATCCGCCCCGTAGGGGCGATATATTGGTAGAAAAACCATAGCCCACCATCTCATTGTCCCGTAGGGACAAAATATAATGCATGGATTTTATATCACGTCCCTACGGGACGTTTTTTTGGGTGGTAGGTAGCACGTTTTCTACCAATATCTGACCCCTACGGGGTCAACATCGTAGGGGCGTATTGCATCCACCTCTACCGCACACAACGCAAGGCACGTCCTAAGCCCTTAGAGCCGTAGTCCTGAGGCCACACAACCGAAGCATTGTAGCTCAGGAAGTACGCATACTGACCGGAACTATCTAAAGTCGATGACCAATAGGTAGAAGTCTCAGCTACGGCCGCGCCCACGAGCAGCGTAAAGCGAGATCCACCCCAATCACCCCCGTGGTTTTGCACGCCTGTGGTACCCATATAAGTATCTTCAATTATTGTACTGCTACTTCCAACTGCCGGAACCGTATACCCAAGACTTTGATGCAAGGCAACAAAATCTCCGGTAGTTGGCACACGCCAATCGCCGGGGCAAAGGATATTGGCATATTTCATCACCACACACCACGAAAAGTAAGAGCCATCGAAACCATTGGTAGCAGCACGGCAATCCACATTGAAATTGGGGCTTGTCCCACCACTGTAAGAACCTCCTCTTGGAGCACATTGGTCTGAAATCACCGCATCCGACCAAATTTGGTCTCCTACAGGCCATGTTTGGTTGGTTGCAAACTTTGCTGAAGCGATGGCGACAAGGTTTCTACTTGGCGTAACGAAATCGCAGCCTGCCGGAGCTACAATATGCCCACCACTGGTGTTGACTGTAGTCGCATTTCCGCAGGAGTTAGTTACTACGGCGTAGTAGTATACACTATCGGGAGTGTTTGCTATGTTGGTGGGTGGTGCGAAAGTGTTGGTGTTTGCCCCGCCTGTGGTACCCATGCTTGTGCCACCGCTATTGGTTGCTGTGGTGCTCGAATACCACTGAATGGTTGGCGTTGGTGTGCCTGTGGGTAGCGGATTAACGGTAAGCGTAGAGGCAAAGGCTGTGTTTAGTGTTGTGGTTTGGCTGATGGTGGGTGTCACTGTGCCGATGGTTGGTGCTATTCCTACGAAGATGTTTTGCGTACGTGCAGCACTTGTTCCGCAAATATTGGTCGCCGTTACCGAAATAGCCAAACTGCCTGTTGTGGTGCCTGCATCGGTAATGGTGAGGGTTGTGCTATCGCTGCCGTCATCGGTCATACTTGCAGGTGTAGTCCATGTGTAAAAATCAGCATCGTTTACAGCATTGATAGAGGCAGTGAGTGTGTCGCCTACACAAACCGAGGCAGGACTAAATGTAATTGTTCCGGGTGTGGCGGGTGTCGGTGCTCCCAAAGTGATACTGCCGTGCAGCAGCTCCACGCCACAGGTGTTGCTCACAGTGTAATGGTGGGTGCCGATATCTGTTGGTGCACCTTTTATGGAAACAGGCCATGCGTATTCTCGCTCGCCGAGCGGAGTCGAGGCGTCGCCGGAAACTGTAATACCGGGAGGAGGAGTGAGCATAAAATTGGTGCGTGTCTCGTCCGTCCACCATGTGACGATCAGGGTTTTAGCTATTACCGATGGAAACTCAATAGTTTCTATCGTATCGCCGGGGCAGAGAACCTGATGCAAGTCGGCTTTAGGACACCATTGCGGAATCGGACAATAAGCAAAACTTTTGGTTGCAAAAGTTGTGAAAATGATTGAAATTAGGGTGATTTTTTTCATGGTTATTTTGATTTAGGGCAATAAAAAAAAGCGGACTTACATATCCGCCTTTGAGGTTTACCACAACCTTGTCTCAAATACACAAGCCCGCGTACAGCAGGCGTAGTGATACTCTTGAGACTTTTTGAAGTGGTAATTTCAAAGGCAAGAATATAGCAACGCTATGTTGTATTTATATTTTCGTTTATCTCATGGTTTTTTTTTTTTATTATGATTTTGCAAAGATACGAAAAAAAAATGAAATGCAAGGTTTTTTCACAAAAAAATCGTATCTTTGCAAAAAATAATCATTAAGTTATGAAATGCTATAACCATCCTAGCGAAGATGCTGTTGTTTCTTGTCAGTGCGGTCGTGGACTTTGTTCGAGCTGCAGTCAAGACTACACTCTTGGTATGCCAGATGGAACAAGACGAATTATTTGTGAAGAGTGTTACGAACATTTTCAAGAAAAGAATGCCGAACACAAGCGGACTCTCGAAAAAGAAAGAATTCAACAAGAGCAACGCATCAAGAATGTACAAAAACGGCAAATGGAGAATGCGTTTCATAAGTATTTATTCACAACAGTTTGGTCTGGTACATTTTTTATGATCGGGCTTTTAAAAACTGACCTATCATCATCCTCTGCTGGTTTTTGGGAAATGTTTGTTGCTTGGTGGGCAATTGGAGGTGCTCCAACAATGTTCATAAAAGGTTTTTTCAGTTGGGATTTGCATGATACTATAAATTCTCAAGGTCAGGGAGGATGCTTTTATGTATTTTTGAAGTATTTAGTATGGTTTATCGTTGCTTGTATTGCATGTCCTATCATTTTTATCTATTCTTTAGTACAAGCTATCCGTACAGGCAAAGCCACTATTGACTATGGTAACAAAACAGTAAAAAAAGAAAAGCGAGGAAGGTGGATATGGTGGTTATTTCTTGCTGTAGCCGTATTGATTGGGAGTTACCTATTTACTACAACAAACAAAATTAACACGACGTCCGGATATACCGAAAAAACATTCAGCGGAAAGTTCGGTTCTAATGAAGTGTCTTTAAAAATCACGATTCAACCCGATAACGATGTAAAAGGGGTTATAAACTTACCTCAAAACTCCAAAAAATTAATCGGCAGAATTGATGGTGACAGTTTGTTTTTGGAAAACACAGATATTACAGGATATTACGATGGGAATTTCAAAGGTGTTATAGATGGCAAAACGTACAGAGGCACATACCATAATCCTATTACAGGACGGTCTTTGTCATTTGATTTAAGTAGATTGAAATAACCCCGTTCGGCGGCGATTCAATCGCCGTCGGGCGTATGCAATACGCCCCTACGATTTTTATATTCACACCAACCCCATATCCATCGCCGCACACATCAATTGTGCGGTGTTGCGAACATCGAATTTACGGTGTAAATTTTTGCGATATCCTTTGATGGTTTGCTCGGTAATGCCCATCTTTACAGCAATCTCGCCACTTGTATGTCCCGCTGAAATATGTTTCAACAATTCGTGTTCGCGTTTGGAAAGTTTAACATCTGTTTGAGGATTTTTTTTCAACAGTTTCTCCATGTCTTCGCAAACATAACGCCCACCTAATGCCACAACTTGAATACCCTCCAAAAAATCGTCGTAATCGGAATTTTTAAGAATATAGCCTCTTGCTCCGCTTTGCATTGCACGGTTATACGCCGTTGTATCTATATAAGATGTCAACATTAAAACTCGCAAAGTCGGATATTTTTTAACCAATTCGGCACAAAGTACACAACCATCATCATCGGGTAACTTCACATCAAGTATTAATACTTCGGGTAAACGATTTTCGAGCAATCGCCTGCAATCGGCAGCACTGTAGCCGATATTGGAAACAATGACTTTGCCTGATTGGTTGAGCATTTGCTCTAAACCTTGCAGCAAAAATTTATGGTCGTCAATGATGATTACGTTTATCATAATATTTTGGGTGTTTTTTTTTGACACTGCAAAGTTACAAAAAAAAATAAATATATTTCCCCCGCTAACGGGGGGTGTTTGAAAATAAAAAATAAAATTTTACCCTCTTTCGTGGGGCAAAGCCTCCTAAATCACCCCCAAAAGGGGGCTTGTGAGAGTTTTTTTTTATGTCTAATTTTGTAGCAAGTTTTTTTCATGGACTGAAGTTGGTTTTTTGATGAGTAGGGGTGTTACGAAAAATGTAATGCCCCTACAAAAGGGGAGGAGAAAAACCAAAAACAAGCGTAAAGACAAGGTATACCGCGTCTTTAACCCAAACCAAAAACAAACAAGTTTATGTGCTTTACGAAATGGATAACCAAAGAAAAATGCTCTCTCTTGAAAACATGGCAGAGTGAATTTTTGCAACAAGAACGCTTGTTGCAAAAATTTATTCATATCCATTTTGGAAACAAAAAGGGACGAGACATATCATTAATCAAAGGCGACGAGCGGAATGCTAAATAACCCCGCAAAAAAACAAATGAAAAACTTATTCAAAACAGCGTTCTCATTGAGAAACACAATCAAAATCCTTGGCGTTACAGCCATGGTTGCAGCAATCGGATTTAGCTCTATGAGTTGCAAAAAAGAAAACGAAGTTCAAGGCTTGAGGCTTTTGAACCAAACTCCCGCCTTAGGGGGGAGAGTAACCCGAATTGAGATACACAACAACGGTACATCTCTTCTCGGAAGTTCGACACTAATTGGTGGCTACACCACCGATCTCACGTATGATGATTACACCGAGATCGAACTGGAGCCCGGCACCTACCGGTTAAGAGTATTGTTAACCGTTGGTGGGTTTATACCTGTGGAATACAACAAGAAAACTCCTTTCACGGTTAATACAGGGAAAGCAACACGGGTTACCTTCAAGCCGGATGGCGACGACTGGGAAAGTGCACTGTAATTAATATCATCAAAAAAACAATGAAAAAATAATGAAAAAAATTCAAACCTTTCGCAAGATAAAGAATAGTAGTTTTGCGAAAACAGCAATCCGAAAGTTGGGAATGATCGCCTTGACTATGGCGTTTGTTTCGGCAAGTTATGCACAAAATAGAATCCCCGGTTGGTTAGCAGCCGGCTGGTACGACAAAGATGCCAATCCCAGGTATTGGGACGAATTTGTGTTCAAACTCGACAACAAAGGCAACCTTACCTACAATGTGAATGGTGAGGCAAAAACCATTTCCGGCGTAACGGTAAACATTACCAGCGACGACAAAATGTTCGGCAAAAAAGAAGGTTCGATGAGTTACACGATAGATGGCAGGTCATTCTCAATAAACTTCTCCGACGAGGTGAGAATTGCCGGCACGGCTACGGAAACATCGGGCAACACCACACAGTTAGGTGTGAGTAGGACAGGCGATAGTTACGGTCCTCTTGGCGTACTTGTGCAGAAACTGACGTTTAGCGGAGCACAGGGGAGCGATCCCATTTTTGGCAAAATGAACAACAAAACGCTTTACCGCAATGATGGCAAAAGTGGGGGCGGTGTAGGTATGCGAGGGCTGTCCGCAAGACC
>WRKV01000141.1 GCA_009777915.1 Bacteroidales bacterium
GGTTGTGGGCGTTAGATGCAGGTTTTTGTAGGGGTCGAAAATTTTCGACCCCTACGGACATTCGCGACAATCGCCGTAGGGGCGACGCATGCGTCGCCCCTACAAATTCGGAACGGTCAATAGCAGGGAGATGTCTCCGCTCCGCACGCTTTGCGTGCTCCGGTCGACATGACGGCAAGAGGCGCAGCGTAAAAAATCATGAGGAGCGTAGCGACGAATACGTTACCGCAGGAAATGTCAGAGCGTAGCGGCGACGTATTTCCTGCAGAGAGTTTTTTTGAATACTTTTTTTGCTCCCAAAAAAAGTATTAAGAAAAGTTCAAAAAAAATTCGTATCTTTGCAAAAAAAATAAATAAAACCATGACCAAAACGTTATTCATCACCGGAGGAGCCGGATTTATCGGTTCGCATGTAGTCAGATTATTTGTAACCCAATATCCCGATTATCAAATCGTAAATCTCGACAAACTTACGTATGCGGGGAATTTAGCGAATTTGAAAGACATTGAAAATTTACCGAATTACAAGTTTGAAAAAGTAGATATTGTTGATGGAAACGCTATTCAAACCTTGTTCGAAAAGTATCAACCATTCGGTGTGATTCATTTGGCAGCCGAATCGCACGTGGATCGCTCGATTGCGAATCCTATGGAGTTTATTATGACCAATATCGTGGGTACGGTGAATCTTCTGAATGCCGCTCGCCACGCATGGAAGGACAACTTGGATGGTAAGCGTTTTTACCACGTCAGCACGGATGAAGTGTATGGCTCATTAGAGAATGACGGCACGCTGTTCACGGAAAAAACTTCGTATGACCCGCGTAGCCCGTACTCCGCGTCCAAAGCGAGTTCCGACCATTTGGTGCGAGCGTATTTTCATACCTATCATTTACCGATTGTACTTTCGAATTGCTCGAACAACTACGGTCCCAACCATTTTCCGGAAAAATTATTGCCGTTAGCCATTCATAACATCAAAAATTTGAAACCTATTCCGATTTACGGAAAGGGCGAAAATGTTAGGGATTGGCTTTATGTTGTAGACCATGCACGTGCAATTGACATGATTTTTCATCACGGAAAAATGGGAGACACCTATAATATAGGAGGTCTAAACGAGTGGACCAATATTGATTTAATTCACAAACTTTGTGAAATTATGGACAAAAAATTGAATCGCGAACCGGGCACCTCTGCAAAGCTCATCACTTTCGTTCAAGACCGCGCCGGACATGACTTACGCTATGCCATCGACTCCTCAAAATTGGTCAACGAATTAGGTTGGAAACCGTCACTTCAATTCGAGGAGGGTATGGAAAAAACGGTTGATTGGTATCTTGAAAATGAGGAATGGCTCAACCATGTAACTTCCGGAGATTACCAGAAATACTACGAAACCATGTATTCGGGACGTTAGTATCCCAAAATTTTCAACATGGATTTATGCGTTTGTTCTTTGGCGAATAATTTCGTAAAATACTCGCCATCCTCGTCCACATCAATCAAAATATGTTTGGGTGCAGGCGTCAGACAGTGCTGAATTCCGCCGTATCCACCAACCGATTCCTGATAGGCACCTGTGTGAAAAAATCCAACGTATTGCGGTACTTCGGGCTGTAATTTCGGTAAGAACACCGCGTTTGAATGCCGTTCGGAGTTGTAAAAATCTTGACCATCGCAAGTCAAACCTCCCAAAAATACGCGCTGATATTCGTGATCCCAATTATTAATCGCCATCATAATAAAACGCTGACTAAGTCCCCAAACATCGGGCAAAGTCGTAATAAATGAACTGTCAATCATGTACCATAATTCTCGATCGTTTTGTTGTTTTTGGTTGACAATAGAGTACAAAACTGCACCGGATTCACTCACTGTAAACGATCCGAACTCGGTAAATATATCCGGTTCAACCACTCCATGTGAGTTACAAACCTGCTGAATTTGGGCGATGATTTCCTCCGCCATATATTCATAATCGTAGTTGAATGCCAGTGATTTCTTGAATGGGAAACCGCCACCAATGTTCAAAGAGGTGAGAGACGGACACACTTTTTTCAGTTCGCAATAGACACTTACAGCCTTGGAAAGCTCGTTCCAATAGTGAGCCGTATCCTTTATTCCGGTGTTGATAAAGAAGTGTAACATCTTGACTTCGAATCTACTCCGTTTGATGCGCTTGATATAAAAATCAACAATATCATTGATCCGCAAGCCCAAACGTGAAGTATAGAATTCGAATATCGGCTCCTCCTCCGTAGCAATACGAATGCCAATTTGGCACTTTTCGTGGATATTAGCCTCAAGCAAGTCCATCTCCTCCTTATTATCAATGATAGGAATGGTGTTTTTGAATCCTTTATTAATGAGTTCGGCGATATTCTCAATGTATTGCGGACGCTTGAAACCATTGCAAATAATGTAGATATCTTTGTTTGTGATCTTTCCCTGTTCGTAAAGTTCATTGATTAAATTGATGTCGAATGCAGACGAAGTTTCAATGTGAGTGTCATTTTTCAACACTTCTTCGAGCACAAATGAGAAATGCGAGCTTTTCGTACAGTAGCAATAATTGTAGTCGCCTTGATAATCTACCTTAGCCATAGCCACATTGAACAAGCGTTTTGCACGCTGAATTTGTGAACTTATCTTAGGTAGATAACTAATTTTTAGTGGTGTTCCGTATTGCTTGATGATGTCCATTAAAGGGACATCGTGGAAGTACAATTCGGAGTCTTCAACCTTGAATTCGTCTTGTGGAAATTCAAAAGATTGTTCAATTAAGTCGATGTATTTGTTTTTCATTTCACAATTTAAGTTAGTTAGATTTGATATTTTTGAGCAATCCGATTAACTCGGATTCTTAATTTTAGTGCAAAATTACGAAAAAAAAAGGAAAAAACAAAGAAAAAGTAAAAAAAATTTGCATTTTTAAGAAAAAAGTTGTATCTTTGCAGAGTTATTAACCAATAAAAAGCAAAAAAAATCATGAAAAAAGTATTTCTGTTGATGGCTATGACTGCATTCGTGTTTGCTTGTGGCGGCGGTGCTGCAACACAAGGCGAAGGTTGTGATAAAGCGAAAAAAGAATGTGCAACCCAAGTTGAAGAAGGTTGCTGTGCTAAAAAAGCCGAAAGTGGCTGTGCTAAAAAAGAAGCAGGAGAATGCAAGAAAGCAGCTGAAGCACAATGTGGAGAGCAAGAATAATTTTCCACGTTCAAAATTCATTAAAAGCCCCGCAGTAGCGGGGTTTTTAGTTAAAAACAAATTATTATGACACTTAATTTAACAAAATCCATCTGTTTTTTCGATTTGGAAACAACGGGAATCAACATCAATCGTGATCGAATTGTCGAAATTTGTATACACAAAATCAATCCCGACCAATCCTCGCAAACTAAGACCTATCGCATCAATCCGACAATTCCTATTCCTAAGGAAGTGAGTTTGCTTCACGGCATTTATGACAAAGATGTAGCAGGTTGTCCGACGTTCAAAGATATTGCCGGCGAACTTGCTGCATTCATCGGAAACGCTGATTTGGCGGGCTATAACTCCAACAAATTTGATGTGCCGATTTTGGTTGAAGAATTTCTGCGTGCCGAAGTGGACTTTGATATGAAAAATCGCCGACAAGTTGATGTGCAAAACATTTTTCATCAGATGGAACAACGTACGCTTATCGCGGCTTACAAGTTTTACTGCAACAAAAAATTGGAGGGTGCACATGGTGCGGAAGCCGATACTTTAGCCACTTACGAAATTTTGTTGGCACAGTTGGAACGCTACAAAGACGTGCCTTTCGAGGATAAGCACGGACAAATTTCGTTTCCGGTTGTGAATGATATTGCAGCCTTATCAACGTTTACAACCCAACAAAAATATGTGGATTTTGCAGGTTCGATGGTCTATAACGACAAGGGACAAGAGGTGTTTAATATCGGCAAACACAAAGGACGTTTGGTTTCGGAAGTGCTTAATTATGAGCCGTCTTACTATGAGTGGATGATGGGTGCAGATTTCACACTTTCAACCAAACGCAAGCTCACCGAGATTCGTTTACGCGGTCGATAGCATTTTTTTCGCAATTTTCATACCTTCGATAAAAGTGTCAATTTCCTCTTTTGTATTGTAGAATGCGAAACTTGCACGCACCGTTCCGGGAACGCCGAGAATGTTCATTAGTGGCTGTGCACAATGATGTCCTGTCCTTACGGCAATGCCCAATTGGTCTAAGATTGTGCCGACATCGGAATTGTGAACATTTTGGATATTGAAACTCAAAACTGCGGATTTCTGTTTGGCTGTGCCGTGAAAAATGATGTTGTCGATTTCACTAAGTTTTTGCGTAGCGTAATTCAGCAGTTCGTTCTCGTAGGCTGAAACCTGTGCCAATCCTATGTTTTGGAGATATTGAATGGCGGTTTCCAAACCTAAAATTGCATCAACGTTGGGTGTTCCTGTCTCAAATTTGAACGGCAATTCGTTGAATGTTGTTTCCTCAAAACGCACTTCCGAAATCATCTCTCCGCCGAACTGGTAGGGGGGTAGCCGATCGAGCCAATCGCCCTTTCCGTAAAGGATACCGATGCCCATGGGTGCATACATTTTATGTCCGGAGAATGCGAGAAAATCGCAGTCCAATTTTTGTACATCAACCGTTTCGTGTGGCACACTTTGTGCAGCATCGATCAACACAGGGATATTTTTTTTGTGCGATTTTTCAATCAACATTTCAATCGGATTGACGGTTCCCAAAACGTTTGAAATATGCGTAATGGCAAGGAGTTTCACGTTTTTCGAAAGCAATTCGTCAATGTTCGACAAATCCAATTCGCCGTTTTCCAATATCGGAATTACTAATAAATTCGCTTTTTTTTGCTTACAAACTTGTTGCCAAGGCACGATATTCGCATGGTGCTCCATCGCCGAAATCACAATACTGTCGCCCTCTTTGAGAAATTCCTGTGCAAAAGTTTGAGCCACCAAGTTGATACTTTCCGTAGTGCCTTTGGTGAAAATAATTTCGTGTTTTTCTTTTGCATTGATAAATTTTTGCACAGTTTCGCGTGCTAGCTCCATTGCCCCTGTCGCTTCCTGACTAAGCCTGTGAACACCGCGATGCACGTTGCTGTTGATCGTTTTATAGTAATTCGCAATGCGATCAATCACCACTTGCGGCTTTTGCGTTGTGGCAGCACTATCCAAGTATATCAAGGGTTTTCCGTTGATGGTTTGGGATAGGATAGGGAAGTCGTTTCTAATTAAGTTTGTGTTCATTTTGCAAAGATACGAAAAAAAAAACGAAATGCGTTGCATTTCGTTTTTTTTTTTTTATTTACAATTTTGTTTGCCGTCATGTCGAGCGTAGCCACGCAGTGGCGAAGTCGAGACATCTCCCGGCTATCATTAGTCTATTCTTAATACTTTTTTTGAGAGCAAAAAAAGTATTCAAAAAAACTCTTTGCAGGAAATACGTCGCCGCTACGCTCTGACATTTCCTGCGGTAACGTATTCGTCGCTTTGCTCCTCATGGTTTTTTAC
>WRKV01000142.1 GCA_009777915.1 Bacteroidales bacterium
CAAAAGTGAGCCGATGAGCGATAAAAAGAGAACAAAAAGTGCCAAGATTCCGAACAATAATGTCGGGTTTGGTAAGGCATTTCCACCTTTTTCTACGAGATAGAAAAAACCTTTTTTCGGTTTTTCAACAGTGTTTTCCATATTGGGTTTTTTTTGATTTATTTTATTTTTGGGTACAAAGATACGAAAAAAATTGAAACAACCAAAAATTGATTTTTATTTCGTCATCTGGTTGTAACACACTCTGCAAAGGGGTTGATAACTTTCTGTTTCGCCGAGCATGACTAATTTATCGTTGTTGACGGTGCGATGCGAAAATTGTGCGGGATTTCCACACTGCATACAAATGGCGTGAACTTTCGTTACATATTCGGCAATTGCCATGAGTTTGGGCATGGGTCCGAAAGGTTGCCCCAAATAATCCATATCCAAACCGGCAATAATCACTCGTTTTCCGCGATTGGCAAGGGTTGTACAAACCTCCACCAGCTCCTCCCCAAAAAATTGGGCTTCATCAATTCCCACAACATCGGCATCATCACTGACAAAAAGCAAAATACTTTCTGCTGCATCGACGGGCGTTGATTTGACGGCTCTTTCATCGTGAGAAACGACTTCTTCATCGGCATATCGCGTGTCTACGGCGGGTTTGAAAATTTCAACATGTTGTTTTGCAATTCGAGCACGGTTGATACGACGTATCAATTCTTCGGTTTTGCCTGAAAACATTGAGCCACAGACCACCTCAATCCATCCGCGACGAGGACTTAGTATTTCGGTATTTTCGGTATTCATGGTTGCAAAGATACGATTTTTTTTGAAAATAACAATACATTGTTAAAAACTATTGGAAAACTATATACGAAAATTGGATATAAACGACTAACTTTGCAAAACCGTTTCTTAAAACCCATTAGTATTATGTCGAAATCCTTATTGCAAACTCGTATCGTTGACAAACTTGAAGTCATTATGACTCAAGTAGACACCATGAACAAATTCGGAAAAAGTATTCCGTTGATTCATTTGGATATTTTGAAATCGAATATTCGTACGCTTTACGAACAAATTAATGAGTTGGAACGCGTACAAATGCAATCGCAGAAAACGACCAACACGTTGTTCAAAGAGCCGGAAGCTCCTGTTGTTTCAAAGGAAACGGAAGAACGCATTGTTGCAGAGGCTACGGAAACTATTTCTAAAATTGTGGAATCTATTCAAGAGGAGGTGGCAAACGAATATGCACCGGAAGTGAAAATAGAATTGGATACTCCCCTCTTGCAGATTGAGACTACGTTTGAAGAATCCGTCATGGAAGAAAAAGCATTAGTTCAAAGTCCGATTCCGGATATTTTTTCATCGTTGCAAACCATTGCCGACCGTTACAAAACGCCGGATTCTACGCTGAATGAGGCGATGGCAATCTCCAATACTTCAACGGTTAATACGGCTGTGAAACAAATTCGCGATTTGAAATCGTCCATAGGTATCAATGAAAAATTTTTGTTTATCAACGAACTTTTTAAGGGTAATATGAAAGAATATACCGATACGATTGTGATGTTGAGCGATGCGGAAACGCTGGATCGTGCACACGAAATTTTAGCACCAATCAAGGGTAGATACGAGTGGCGAGACGATTCGGCGGCTTACATTACTTTGATTGACTTTTTACAACGTAGATTTGTATAAATTATGTCCCGCACTGGACTTTATTTTGGTTCGTTCAATCCCGTTCACGACGGGCATTTGGCAATTGCGGAGTATATGCTCGAACATGCTCCGATTGACGAACTTTGGTTTGTACTTTCACCTCAAAATCCATTGAAAAATCCGACTGAATTATGGTCGAACGAGAAACGTTTCGAACTTCTGAAAACCGCTATTGACGGGAAACCTAAGATGTCGATTTGTACGATTGAATGGGCTATGCCCAAACCGTCTTACACGATTGACACCCTGAAAAAATTGTCGGAAACTTATCCGCAAACAGAATTTTTTTTAATTATGGGTGCGGATAATTTAGAAAAAATCGAACAATGGAAATCGTTTGGAGAGATTTTAGATTCTTACCATGTCTTGGTGTATCCTCGTCCGAATGTTGTGCCGAATGCTTATTTCAAACATCCGAACGTAACGGTTTTTGAGGCTCCGTTGATCAATATCTCATCTACACAAATTCGGGGAAACCGATAATTCCAAACAGTTTTAATGCCGTCAAAATAATGACGACAAACATCAGCCAACGAATAAAATTATTGCCCCATTGCGAACCAAAATGTGTGGCTAAACTTGCTCCGATGATATTTCCGATTGCGTGAATCAAGCCATAGGTCGTCATTTTCAGAGTTAGGTCGCCGTTGAAAATAAAAAATCCAATTGCGAACGGCGAATACAACAGCACTAAAAAATTCTTTTGTGCATTGCCGGTCAATAAATCATAACCCATCAACAAAACCAATCCGCCGAGTAAAAGATAACCCACTCCAACATGCAGGAAACCTGCATAGAATCCGACGAACAGAAAAGTAATAAAAATTTTCCAATCTATTTTTTTCTGCAATAATTTTTTATTTCCTTTCAACCACATTTCCGGTTTGTAAAAAATAAAAAACAACATCATCAGTAAAATCAAGCCTAAGCAAATATCGAAAATATGTTTATTGATCACAACCGAGATATTTGCACCGATTAAAGTGCCCATGATTGTAGGGATTGCAACAGTCAAGCCACGTTTCACATCAAGCAATCCTTTTTTGAAAAACAGATACGATGATGTCAAGGTTTGAAAAAATATCGGAACTCGATTGATCACATTGGCATGAAACGGCGACATTCCCAACATCATAAACAGCGATATTGAAATCACGGAAGCCCCGCCGGCAAAGGTGTTGATAAAAGCAACAATGATGCCGGAAAGAATTAATGCAGATATTTCGAATATAGAAAGCATGTAAAAATCATGAATTTTTTCGACCGAAATCGGCGGGGATTTCACCCAAATTTTCGGTATCCCATTTAAGGATTGGATTTTTGTAGGTGTTGGTTTTCAGCCAATATTCGGCACGTTTGATAAGTTCGAAAAGCACGGCGTTGTTGGCGGTTCGTTCGAGTTTGGTTTTCGCTTTTTTATCGCGAACCCAAGCCATGGCTGTTTTCGAATCCGTAAAAATCGGCACATCATGGTAGCCATGTTTTTTCAAATAGCCCAATCCATGCACCAAAGCGAGAAATTCGCCCACGTTGTTGGTGCCGTCTTTGAACTTACCTTGATAAAAAATCTGACGTTTGGTGTTGGTTTCAACACCTTGATATTCCATCGTTCCGGGATTTCCGGAACAAGCGGCATCAACACTAATTGATATTTTTGGAAATTCTGAAATCATGGTACAAAGGTACGAAAAAAAAACGAAATGTTATGTATTTCGTTTTTTTTTGTTTACCGATAACAGGGGTAGGAATCGTCGCCGAACAAGGGCACGCAAATTCGTGCCTGCGGTTATTTAATTCTGCTCATCGCAAACTGCATACAATAGCGGTCAAAATACTCCAACTCCTGGATATCTTTTTCCAAATAAGCTTTGCAAAAAAATTCTTTGAAACGGCATATTTCGCGGTAGATTGACGACCGGTTGGCAAATTTTATGGTTAAATAGATGAGTTCCATACAACGGTCAAACGCACGTTCTGCCTGCTGTTCGTTGCCTTTTATCAACCAATTCTTGGTGCGCGAAACTTCGCTTCCGACATTTGCCATTTGCTCACTGAACGACATTTCTGCCCAACGTCCCTCTGCTAAAGATTTATGCTGCATTATTTTCAATAATTTGGTTTATGATAGTCTTTATTTGGGCTTGAATCTCAACGTTCTCAACACTTCTGCTCCGATTGTTTTGAGCAGGACGAATGTTTATCATCGAGTCAAATTCTAAAAAATCATCGCCTTCCAAAAACGGGTAAAGGTTGATGCCCCAAAGATGCTCTTGTTTGGAACCTTTTTCCAAAAGAAGCGATTCCAAATCGGCGTGCAATTCAGCGTCAACAGCCAAAATCCGTTGTTCCACGTCAACAACGCCCTTAACCATATCCTCAAAAAAATGGGGTGCCATTTCTTGAAGTTCTTGCAACGATATGTTTACGGTTACTATTTTCATTGTTTTTTTTTGCAAATGTACGAAAAAAAATTGATATTGCCAAAAAAAAAACGAAATGTGGGACATTTCGTTTTTTTTAATTTACCGATAACAGGGGGTAGGAATCGTCGCCGAATGAAAGATTTTTCATAGTTTTTTGTATGTTAGTATTTTGGGGGCTTACCTTTCCGTTATTCGGGAAAAATTTGGTTCTACCCATTCACACAATCCTGATTCATACAAATCTCTGCATATTCGTAGGATATCCCCAAGTTCTACATCTAAGGTTATTAAACAATAACGATGATAATGTTTTATATCTTGAACATACTTTGTTAAGTTCACGTGTTCCAAAACCTCTTCGAGCAATTGGTTTTCTTTAATCTTAACAAATATCTTATGGGTTGGAAATTGTAGAGATTGCTGTGGATAAATCCCATCAATGTATACCAGTCCATATGCACCATCAACAACATCTGTTCTTTTCATTAAAGCATTGAGATTTATTAGCAACGAATCAATGATGGCGACTAGTCTAGTGTTAAGAGGAGTTGCGAAAATAAAAATTGGTTGTTCTGCTAATGTTTTTGCCTCGGTTTCAGACTTGCAGTGTAACACAACAACATCTTTCCTAACTTTAAAGAATATCTTTTCTCCATCCTCACCATAAAAAAAATCAATTTCCGGAAAGTAACAAAAATCAATTTCCGGAAAAATATTTTCGTCGTTGTCCATAGCAGGTATTAGATCTGTGTTTTTATCACAAGAAGTAAACCCTCCCGTCAACATCAGTAATACCGCTGCAAGTACTGTAAGTTTCAAGAATTTTTTCATAGTAGTTTTTGTTTTGTAGGGGCGATGCATGCATCGCCCCTAATTAGGTTCGATTTGCAAAGATACAAAAAAAAATGAAATGCAAAGCATTTCGTTTTTTTTCTGTAGAGACGTGGCATGCCACGTCTCTACAAATTCGGTACGGTCAAATAGCCGGGAGATGTCTCCACTCCGCACGCTTTGCGTGCTCCGGTCGACATGACGGCGAAAAAATTTTTGCTCTCAAAAAAAGTATTAAGAAAAAGTTCAAAAAAATTTCGTATCTTTGCAAAAAATTTGTGACATTTCCTATATTTGAAACGACTAATAAAGGCAATGAACACCAAAAAACATAAACTCGTATGAATATAATTCTTGAAGCAAAAAACATTCACAAAGCCTATGCCAATCACAAGGCACTGGACGATGTCTCGATTAGTGTACCGCGAGGTTGCGTGTTCGGACTTTTGGGTCCGAACGGTGCCGGAAAAACGACGCTAATCCGGAACATCAATCAAATCATCGCACCGGATTCGGGCGAAATTTGGTTCGACGG
>WRKV01000143.1 GCA_009777915.1 Bacteroidales bacterium
TGCTTTTCGGAGTTTCGACGCCGAAATCATCTTCATTGCGGCTGTGGTTTGCTGCGTTGATTCAACAGTTGCAATACGATTTTTTATTTCTTTGAGGTTTGCCATTAGACAGAAAATTTAATACATGACTATTTGGGATTTTTAATAAATCACACAACAAAGATACGAATTATTTTTTGATTAATGACCACATATTGAAAAAAAAATCGTATCTTTGCAAATTATGAGGAAAAATTTTATACCTATCGTTTGTTTTTTGGGGCTTGTTATAGTCCTCGAAAGTTGTAGCGAACGCAATCGCAACCCGATTCCGGATTGTATGGTTAATTTTATGATTGATAGAAGTAGTACGGAGATACTTTTCGGTGCACAACACATAAAAACCTTTAATAACAGCAATTCGTCCGGTTACACCGGTTGCTACGGAGATGTACGTTATGGTGGAGGTGTGGTGGTTGTAAATATCAATGATGTGGATTTTTTGGCTTACGATATGGCTTGCCCATACGACCACTACTACGGTGGCATGATTGTGAAGTTTCAAATATCACCTCAACCGATACCCACGGATACCGAAGGCAGACAGGTTTTTGAATGTTCACATTGCAAAACTAAATTCGATGTGATGACAGGAGGTGCGATAAAAGGAGGAGCCACCAAGTATCCGTTGAAACGATACACGGTTGCACCCGGTAGCGTTCCGTTAAGATTTTTCGTACAGAATTAAAAAAAAAACAGGGACACTTTACAGTGTCCCTGTTTTTTTTTGCGGTTTTTTTAGTACATTCCGCCCATTCCACCGCCCATGTCAGGCATTGGCATAGCAGGTTTTTCCTCTTTAATGTCTGCCAAAACACATTCGGTTGTGAGCAGCATTCCTGCGATAGATGCAGCGTTTTCGAGGGCTACACGAGCTACTTTGGTTGGGTCGATTACGCCCGCTTTGTAAAGTTCTTCGTAAACTTCCGTGCGAGCATTGAAACCATAATCCGCTTTTCCGGAACACACTTGATTAACGACTACAGAGCCCTCTAATCCGGCGTTTTCAACGATTTGACGAAGTGGTTCTTCCAACGCACGACGAATGATATTGACGCCGATAGATTCCTCATCATTTTCGCCTTTGACTTTATCCAACGACTCAATGGCACGAATGTAAGCCACACCACCACCGGGAATAATACCTTCTTCGATGGCTGCACGTGTTGCATGTAATGCATCATCAAAACGATCTTTTTTCTCTTTCATCTCCACTTCCGAAGCCGCACCAACGTAAATCACAGCAACACCTCCGGCTAATTTCGCCAAACGTTCTTGCAATTTTTCACGATCGTAATCCGAAGTTGTTTTTTCGATTTGAGATTTGATTTGAGCTACGCGACTTTCGATGTTGGCTTTCTCGCCTTTTCCGTTGATAATCGTCGTGTTTTCTTTGTCTACCGTGATTTTTTCGGCTTGACCGAGCATCGCTAAATCAGCATCTTCCAATTTGAAACCTTTTTCTTCGGAAATCACGGTGCCGCCTGTCAAAATGGCAATGTCTTCGAGCATTTCCTTACGACGATCACCAAATCCGGGTGCCTTTACGGCTGCAATTTTCAAATTGGCACGCAAACGATTGACAACCAAAGTCGCCAATGCCTCGCTCTCAACGTCCTCTGCAATCACTAACAACGGACGACCGGTTTGTACGGTTTTTTCCAAAATCGGCAAAAACTCTTTCATTACCGAAATCTTTTTGTCGTAAATCAACACAAACGGATTCTCGAAAACAGTCTCCATTTTCTCAGGATCCGTGATAAAATACGGCGACAAATAACCTCTGTCGAACTGCATACCTTCCACCACTTTTACGCTGGTTTCAGTGCCTTTCGCCTCTTCAATGGTGATAACGCCTTCTTTTTTCACTTTCGCCATAGCCTCCGCAATCATCTTTCCGATGAAATTGTCGTTGTTGGCAGAAACGGTGGCAACTTGCTCGATTTTTTCGTTGCTATCGCCGATGGTTTGCGATTGTTTTTTGAGATTTTCGACCACTGCCACAACAGCCTTGTCGATACCACGTTTCAAATCCATCGGATTGGCACCGCCTGTTACGTTTTTCAAGCCCGTCGAGATAATGGATTGTGCTAAAACGGTTGCGGTGGTTGTTCCGTCTCCCGCGATATCAGCGGTTTTCGATGCCACTTCCTTCACCATTTGTGCACCCATATTCTCGATAGGATCTCTCAATTCGATTTCTTTGGCGACGGTCACACCGTCTTTCGTGATGTGCGGTGCACCGAATTTTTTGTCTAAAATCACATTGCGACCTTTGGGTCCCAAAGTTACTTTCACTGCATTGGATAATGCGTCAACGCCACGTTTCAGGCGTTCTCTTGCTTCTGTGTTGAAAATTATTTCTTTTGCCATAACTTTATTTGTTTGTTTGTTTAATTGTTTAACTTGTTGTACTCAATTTACTATTTACGGATTTACTATTTACTATTAAATTGTACATTTGTAAATCGTAAATTGTAAAGCTATCCAACGACAGCATAAATATCAGATTCCTTCATAATAAGATAGTCGACACCATCAACGTTGATTTCTGTTCCGGAGTACTTTCCGTAAAGAACGGCATTGCCAACTTTGACAGTCATCGGTTCGTCTTTTTTTCCGTTTCCAACGGCAACGACGGTGCCTTTTTGTGGTTTTTCTTTTGCCGTGTCCGGAATGATGATTCCTCCGGCGGTTTTTTGTTCGGCTGCTGCAGGTTCAACAATCACGCGGTCTGCAAGCGGAGTAAGATTTAATTTGCTCATAATTTTTATTGTTTTTTATTGTTTGTTATTTTCGTGTGAGGGGCGAATAATTCTCGCCCTTACTTTTACACATACAAATTCCGTGCCAAACCCTAAAAATGACAAAATTTCAGTTTTTCGTGATTTGGAGTGCAAAGATACAAAAAAAATTCGTATCTTTGTACCTCAAAAATTTTTGTGAGGTATGATTAGTACGGAAAAAATACAAGAAAATGCTGTGTTAGTGGGAGTTGCGACGCAAACCCAATCTTTGGAAAAAGAATTGGAATATCTTGACGAGTTGGCATTTTTGGCAGATACTGCCGGTGTTGAGGTCAAAAAAATCTTTACACAAAATTTGACCTTGCCCGATAATCGTACCTATGTTGGTAAAGGAAAACTTGAAGAAATCAAAAATTATATGGAGGCGGAAGAGGTCAAAATGGCAATTTTTGATGATGAATTATCTCCCTCACAACTTCGCAATATCGAAACGGAATTGAAGGTAAAAGTTTTGGATAGAACAACCTTGATTTTAGATATTTTCGCCTCTCGTGCACGAACGGCACACTCCAAAGTGCAAGTGGAATTGGCACAATACCAATATCTGCTACCTCGTTTAACACGAATGTGGACGCACTTAGACAAACAACGCGGAAGTTCGGGAGGCTCAGTGGGTATGCGTGGTCCGGGAGAACGCGAAATCGAAACCGACCGCCGAATTATTCGTGATAGAATCATGTTTCTCAAAGAAAAATTAGCAGAAATCGACAAACAAAAAGTTACGCAACGCAAAAATCGTGAAGCCTTGATACGTGTGGCGTTGGTGGGTTATACCAACGTCGGAAAATCCACGCTGATGAATGTTTTGAGCAAGAGCGAGGTGTTTGCGGAAAACAAATTATTTGCCACGTTAGATACTACGGTTCGTAAAGTCGTTATTGGAAATTTGCCGTTTTTACTTTCGGATACGGTGGGATTTATTCGTAAATTACCACATAGTTTGGTTGAGTCGTTTAAGAGTACGCTTGATGAAGTTCGCGAGTCGGATCTGCTCATTCACGTCGTCGATATTTCGCATTCCGAGCATGAAGACCAGCTCAACACCGTAAAGCAAACCCTTGCGGAGATAGGCTGTGCCGACAAGCCAACCATCATGCTTTTCAACAAAATCGACAACTACACTTTTGTCGAAAAAGAAGCCGACGATTTAACGCCCAAAACCAAAGAAAATATCTCTCTCGAAGAATTGAAACAACATTGGATTGCCAAAGAAAATTATCCGAGTTTTTTCATTTCCGCCAAGACGAAAGAGAATCTTTATCCGTTTCGAGATTTCATTTACGAAGAGGTGAAACGCCTACATATTCGGCGATATCCTTATGATAAATTTTTGTATTGATGAACCAACCCAACGTCATAAAAATTCAAGGTGCACGCGTCAACAACCTGAAAAATATCACGGTTGAGATTCCGCGTAATCGGCTTGTGGTGATTACGGGATTGTCGGGCTCGGGCAAGTCTTCGCTGGCATTTGATACGCTTTATGCGGAAGGACAACGGCGTTACGTGGAATCGCTGTCTGCCTACGCACGTCAGTTTTTGGGAAAGATGAGCAAACCCGAAGTGGACAACATATCGGGCATCTCTCCGGCGATTGCAATTGAGCAAAAATCTGCTAACCGCAACCCTCGCTCAACAGTCGGAACGTCTACGGAAATCTACGAATACATCAAATTGCTTTTTGCACGAATCGGTCATACGTTTTCGCCCATTTCCGGCAAGGAAGTAACACGCGACAGCGTAACCAACGTTGCTGATAAAATTACGGCACTTCCGAATGATACGAAAGTGATGATTTTTGCACCGTTGTTGATAAAAGAAAATCGAACGGAAACCGAGCAATTACAGGTGTTACAGCAGATGGGGTTTTCGAGGTTGGGGGTGTTTAACAAGAAAGGATTTGAGGAAATTGTTAGTATTGATGATGTAGGGGCGGGGCATGCCCCGCCCCTACAAAACCATAAATTATTAATTGACCGTTTGACCGTAAAAACAAACGATTTCGACTTGTATTCGCGAGTGTTTGATTCCATACAAACCGCATACCACGAGGGAAACGGGATATGCTATGTGCAAATTGTTGACGGAGATTTATTGGAATTTTCCAATCGTTTTGAGTTGGACGGCATAACATTTGAAAAATCGAACGAGAATTTTTTCAGTTTCAATAATCCCTACGGAGCTTGTCCTACGTGCGAAGGCTACGGTTCGGTGATTGGTATTAGCGAGGATTTGGTGGTGCCGAATCCGAGTCTTTCGGTGTATGAAGATGCGATTGCGATTTGGCGTGGCGAAAAAATGGGTGAGGCAAAGCATCATCTTATTGCCCATGCCGAACGTCTAAAGTTCCCTATTCATAAGCCTTACAACCAACTCACACCCGCACAGAGAAAACTGCTTTGGGACGGCAATAAATACTTTGAGGGTATCCACGATTTGTTCAAATGGATCGAAACGCAAACCCACAAAATTCAGTATCGCGTCATGTTGGCACGTTATCGCGGAAAGACGCCGTGCCCCGATTGCCAAGGCACGAGATTGAGGAAAGACGCGGGTTACGTGAAAATCAATAAAAAAAATATCCAAGACTTAGTGTTGATGCCGATTGATGAATTGCAATTGTTTTTCAAAAAA
>WRKV01000144.1 GCA_009777915.1 Bacteroidales bacterium
CAGGACCGCCCACCATTGGTATGGTCACACCAACCGACGACCGCTACACCGTTGTAGGCACGGCATTTACACCACTAACTCTTACAGCTGAACCCGCAGGCGTACCAACGCCTACCATTCAGTGGTATTCCAACACTACCGCAAGCACCACAGGCGGAACAGCCGTAACCGGTGCCACAAGCAACTCGTTTACGCCACCCAATGCTACAGCAAACACCGATGGCATATACTATTATGCTGTGGCAACCGACCGTTGCGGGAGAACGGCAACAACGCCCAATACCAGTGGCAAGCATATTGTTGTTCCTGCTTGCAATTCTTTCGGCGATATCAACTGTAATATGAGCCAAACTCCTGTGTTTGCGGGTGGTTCTCTTGGTACGCCGTATTTCCGAACCTCTGAAACTTGGGAGATTTCCGGCAACGGCATAACCCAAGTGTGGTCTGACGTAGTTCTTGCTCCGGGTTGCAATCACGTTACTTATTCCTCTACCGGTAATAACACCACGCCGTACACTTCTGCCTGTAAGTGGAGTTTGAACGATGCCGAAACGCCTATCAACGGTAATGGCACTCGCCCAACGTCTACGCAGGCACCCGGTGGGTCTACCTATTATGGGGATTACTTTTCATGGTGTATGGTTATTCGCTATGCGGATCAACTTTGTCCCGATAATTGGCGGGTTCCTACCTGTCAGGATTTTGTGAATTTGGATGTTGCTTTGGGTGGTTCCGGATCCAGTTCCGGTTATACCGATACTGATATTGTCGCCAAGTACGTTGGCACTTCCGCTTCCGGCACAGCTGGACAATTTTGGGGAGGTGCTTTCGTTGGGTACTGCAATGGCGGTGGAACGCTGACCGGTCAGGGGTCGACCGCGCGCTACTGGTCGTCCTCTGAGTCTACCACCACGAGTGTTCACTCCCTGTACTTCGGCACGGGTGGCAACGTCTACCAACAGGACACCAGCGGTAAGGTTACCGGACTCGCGCTGCGTTGTGTGCGGGATGTTCCTTAGTGATTAGTGATTAGTGAATAGTGAATAGTAGAGACGGGGCGTGCCCCGTCTCTACAAATTCGGAACGGTCAATAGCAAGGGGATGTCTCCACTACGTGCACTTCGTGCACTCCGGTCGACATGACGGGCGAAGCGTTAAAAAAACTATGAGCGTAGCGAATACGTTATCGCAGGAAATGTCAGAGCGGAGCGGCGACGTATTTCCTGCAAGCCTTTTTTGGTTACTTTTTTGGGCTCAAAAAAGTAATAAAAATAAATCCTGCAAAGAGTTTTTTTGAATACTTTTTTTGCTCTCAAAAAAAGCATTAAGAAAAAAAAATAGTTTACACACTCCACGTAGCACCGTCTTTGCCGTCTTTCACAACGATATTCAATGCGGTTAAAGCATCGCGAATGCGGTCGGAAGTAGCGTAATCTTTGTTGATTTTGGCTTGTTGGCGAATGTCTAAAATCATTTGCATTAAACCATCAACCAAATCGGAATTGTTATGTTCCGATTCATCGGACAATCCTAAAATTTCAGTGTAATACACGTCAAACAGGGTTTTCAGAACATCAAGATCTGCATTCGACAACTGAATTTTTTGGTCTTGTGCGATATTGATGATTCTCACGGCTTCGAACAAATTGGCAATTACAATGGGCGAATTAAAATCATCGTTCATCGCAATCCGGCAATTGTCGGGGAGTTTGGCGATTTCAGGATTGAGGGCGATGCTTGCATCGTCCCTATGGGTCAATGTTTGCAAGGTTTTTTTTGCCTCTTGCAAGCGTTTCAACCCTTTTTCTGCGGATTGCAAAGCCTCGTTTGAAAAATCCAAGGTGCTGCGATAATGGGCTTGAAGAACGAAAAACCGTATGGTCATTGGCGAGTAGGCTTTTTCCAAACTCTCGTGCGAACCTGTGAAAAACTGTTCCAACGTGATAAAATTGCCCAAAGATTTTCCCATTTTTTGCCCGTTAATCGTAATCATATTGTTGTGCATCCAATACTTGGTTGGCTCGACTTTATTGGCGATACAGGCTTGTGCGATTTCACTTTCGTGATGCGGAAACAACAAATCCATTCCACCGCCGTGAATGTCAAAAGTGTCGCCAAGATATTTGCAACCCATTGCCGTACATTCGATGTGCCATCCCGGGAAACCTACGCTCCATGGGGATTTCCAACGCATGATATGTTCCGGTGAAGCCTTTTTCCATAAGGCAAAATCCGGGGTATTACGTTTTTCGTGCTGTCCGTCGAGATTGTCGCGAGTGGTGGCTAAAAGTTCGTCCAATACTCGTCCCGATAATTTTCCGTAGTGCTGATCTTGATTGTATTTCAACACATCGAAATACACCGAACCATTGGATTCGTAGGCATATCCGGCGTCCAAGATTTTTTGAATGGTTTCGATTTGTTCGGGAATATGTCCGCTGGCACGAGGTTCAATGCCGGGTCGTTGCACATTTAACGCATCCATAAATTTATGATAGCGATCCGTGTAAAATTGAGCAATCTCCATGGGTTCTAACTGTTCCAAGCGTGCTTTCTTTGCAATTTTATCCTCACCTTCATCGGCATCATTCTCCAAATGCCCGACATCCGTGATGTTTCGAACATAGCGAACTTTATATTTCAAAAATTTCAGATAGCGAAAAACCAAATCAAAGGTAATGGCAGGACGAGCATGCCCTAAATGAGGGTCGCCATAAACCGTTGGTCCGCAAACGTACATACCCACATTTGGCGGGTAAATCGGCTCGAACACTTCTTTTTTTCGAGAAAGTGTATTGTATAAATTAAGAGTTTCCATAGTGCAAAGATACGAAATTTTTTTGAATTTCAGTTTTTTTTTGTATCTTTGCAAAAAATAAACAAAATGTAAAACCATGACAATAGTTAGCCATCAAGATTTTTTAGCAAATCAAGACCGATATTTTGATTTGGCTATGGACGAACAAGTTGCCGTAAAAAAAAGGCAATTATGTGTTTCGACTTGCTTTGGAAATTCCACAACGCAGAGAACAAAAAATTTTGCAACCCGATGATGATTTTTACAGGGCTATTTCAGCGGAAGAGTTTAGAAAAAGAGCATTAACAATGGCGAGCGAACTCGACAAAAAATATGCTAAAAAATGAGAATAATTTTTGCTCCAATCGTTTCCAAAAAACAAACGTACTACTTGGTACGCTTTTTTCACAAAGTATGAAGACGAAAACGGCAACACAATTTTTTTGATAAGTTATATCGGAAACAACCACACCGTTGCACATCATCTGTAAAAAAAATGAAATTACGTTGTAATTTCGTTTTTTTTTCGTATCTTTGCAATTCAATAAAAAAATCAATACATCGCCTATGAAAAAAATGTGCTGAAAAGCACGGAAAACATATTAAAGTAGCGTTTACGCTAATTCTTGTTCTAGAAATGTGAGAAATTTCGAGAAAATTTATGAGAATAAGTAGAGAACGTCCGCAGAAATGCGGACTTACTTATCTATAAATTTGGGTTATTCTCACGACCTCTAGAACGGATGCTGTAAGTCCGTTTTTTTTATTGTCTGAAGTCAAATAACAATCACAAATAACCATGAAAAAAACAATCTTTATCTCAATCCTCATCGCAGCTTTTGCGACCCAAAGTTTTGCTCATTGTCCTATCCCGCAGTGGTGTCCTAAAGCCGATTTGCATCAGACCGTTTGCCCGGGCGAGCCTATTGATGATATCGAATTTCCATCGGTAATCGGAAAAACCCTTGTCATCAACTGGTGGTTAGATGGCACGCGTTTCGCGTCTATCAACACGCCTGCGGGCATTACGGTTTCGGGTCCGCCCGATAATCGGGAGCATTCTGCACCTGTTTCTATCAAAGGAGCACCCACAGCCATCGGCACCCACCACTATACCGTAAGCAATACCTGTGGCGTGGAGTTGCTGCACGGTAGTATCACCGTAGCAGGACCGCCCACCATCGGCACGGTTACACCTACCACCGACCGTTATACCGCTGTAGGCACGGCATTCGCACCGCTCACACTCACAGCTGACCCCACGGGTATGCAACCGATTACTATTCAGTGGTATTCAAACACCACAGCAAGTACCACAGGCGGAACAAATTTGGGTGCAGCCAATGGTGCACAAACCGACACATTCACGCCACCTGCAACAACACCAAACGCCCCTAATGGCATATTTTACTACGCTGTGGCAACCAACTCCTGCGGAAGCACAGCCACCAATGCCAGTGGAAAGCATATCATTGGTCCGGTTTGCCCTGCCACCACCAATCCGGATCCAAGCAATAACCGCTGCTCGCCTACAAGGGACGGCACTACATTCACAAGCATCGGCACGCAGTTTTTCAAAACCAGCACCATTTGGCAGATTTCCGGCAATGGCATTTCTCAGCAATGGTCTGATGTGGTGTTGACGTCTACTTGCGGAAAAACAGGTTTTGCGGGTGGTGCTGATCCTAATTTTAATAATGATTGTCGTGGCAATCGAACTACGGGCACTAATGAAACCCGCCCTACGGCAGTCAATCAAGGTGGCAACACTGTGAATTATTTTGGAGATTTATTTTCTTGGTGTGCTGTTATGACACATGCTGCCGTGCTTTGCCCGGGCACTTGGCGAGTACCTACTTGTCAGGATTTTATTGATTTGGATATCGCCCTTGGAGGTACCGGACTTAATCGTACCGATATCACTGTACGCAACAAATACCTCGCCACTTCCGGCGTAGCCGGACAATTTTGGGGAGCTGCTTACGCTGGGTACTGTGCTAACACAGGGACGCTGACCGATCAAGGGTCGCGCACGGACTACAGGTCGTCCTCAGAGAGTACCACTACGAATGCTCGCCGTCTGTTCTTCGACATAGATGACAACGTCAACCCTCAGCACGACGGCAATAAGAACGCCGGGTTCGCCCTGCGTTGTGTACGGTAGATGCAGGTTTTTGTAGGGGCACAAAATTTTGTGCCCCTACGGATTCACACCATTGGGTCGCAACCCGATTTTTGAAAAGGCAAACCATTTTTTGCCTAAATCTTTCAACAATGCACCAATGTGGTAAGTGTCGTCATCGATAAGGAGAAACCGGTCGTGTGAGCGGTCGAAAGTGTGCACTACCACAGGCGGGTATTGTGCGTTATGTCGTTGCAAATCCGGTCTGAACCACGATTTTGACAAGATTAACACGATTATCAAGATTAAATTTGTCACAACTAAAATCTTGGTAATCTCGAAAATCTTGAGAAAATCTTGGTTCAGACAAATCAGAAACAAAAGCATATGCATCAAAAACCTGTCCGTCGTAAAAAATGCCCTCAACCGGTGGCAGGGCGGCTTTCACGAAAAAATCTATTTTTGTTTCGTTTTCAAAC
>WRKV01000145.1 GCA_009777915.1 Bacteroidales bacterium
ATCAACTCAATTTCGTACGCGCTCTTAAAGACGGATTGCGTAATGAATTTTATCGTAAAGGAATTGCAGATAAATATAATTTAGGTACAACCGGTAATGTAAAGCGTATTATCACAACTTTGCAAAAAAGAGAAATCATATCCATCAACGGAAAAGATATCCGTATTGAAGACTCCATTCTTATCAAGCCCTTTATTTACGCTTAAACCCACCATCAATATATTCTTTCGCTTTCGCAGGATCATCACGTAATGTAACCATAAAATTAAACACACCCAAGCCATCCATAAATGGTGCGAGATTGTGAATGTCTTGTGCGGTGTAATCGCCCACTACAAGAGGGTTTTCGGGATTGAAAACTTTGTTCTCAATCCAAAATTCAAACTCTTTACGAATGTCCTCGTATTTGGAAACTTTTTGTTCCATTTTGGTTGCGACAATTTCTGTCATTTGTTTTTCGTTCAATAAATAATTCAAAATTGTATTCATGTTTATGCCCTCCTAATTTGTGCTAATGCGTTTTTAATTTGATCTGCGAATGCTCTTGCTTCTGCTTCTACCAGTTGAGTTTGGTACATATCGAAATCGTCGCTCGGACGAATGTAATTGTCGAATCCATGTTGATATTGGAAATCTTTCGGCGATTGTGGATTTGCGGCTCTTTCGTGTTGATAGGCGTGCCATAATTCATGGGCTACAGTATCTGCTGCTTCTTTTGAATCGTGAAGCATATATTCGTTAATGCTCAACGTGTTTGTAGCGGAATTATATCCTCCATAATTTCCTTCTTCCTGCTCGTTATAGTATTCTATATTTGGTGGATTTTCCAAACCTAAAACATCGTTAACGTAATCATAAAGCCCTGCAATCTGTTCTTTTTGATCATTTAATTCAAAATTGCTCCAGTTATCTTCCGTGAATCCATCGAGAAGGCTGTTTAGTTGTTCTGTATTTTGATTGACATCTTTTCCATCGAAGTCGTAATAATCTAACCCATCAAAAACCATACCATAGTCAATCGGCACTTCTTGAATTGGCTCAAGTTCCTCAAATGGTTGCAATTCTAACGCCTCAACTTCGCCCATCAATTCAGACAACTCCTGTTCGGACAGAGGCAATTCTACAACAGCCATGTCATCAAGTGGCACAAAATCCACATTCGGCTCAAAGATCTCTATGCTATTTGTACCAATGGACGACTCAAAGTTTGTATCAAAATTTTCGTTCATTTACGTTTGTCCATTCTACTTGCTCTTATCCACTCTTTTTTCATTTGTTCCATCCGAAATTATCCAACCATCTTGCTGATATTGTTCTACTATCTGTTCCGGTGTTTGAGGAACATAATCTGTTTCTTGATATATGGCAGGAACATCATTAGGGATATTGCAATCTCTCATGTCTTGAATTTGAGCACCCAAAGGGTCAAGGGCTACAAACGGAGCAGTTATACCAGCCACAATTCTTTGTCCCGGACTATATGACCCTGAATTTTCATTGTCTTGTGGAAAATCGGTTGGTTGCAATTCGTGAAAATCATGTTCTTCACTTGGTAATTCTGTCGGGATCGCATCTAAACCATCATCAATCAGAGGCTCAATCTCCTCCAAAGGTTGAATACCCAAAGCCTCCACTTCGCTGCCTAAATCTGTCAATTCCGACTCAGAAATAACCGGTTCCGAATCACTCAAATAATCCATTGTGGGTTCCTCAACGGGAATATCCACAAGCGGTTCTACATTTTCAATCGCAGGTAAATCGACACTTTCAATTGCACTTGTGTCCATACTTACATCACCTGCATCAATACATTCATCCATTTGTTTGTCCTCCTAAATTAAGAATTTGTTTTACTTCGGCTCTTGGAATCCTCACCGAAGTTCCAAGCTGAATTTTACGCATAAAGCGTATTGCCGTACATTTTATCATTCGTGGTTTTTGTTCTGTTTCCATTTCCTCTGTCACCTTGCTCAAAAAATTTTCCACACTGAGCATATACACTTTCAAGTCTTTCGTATCCTTTATTTTATTTTGACTTGCTAGCATCAGTCTATTCGCGTAGTAATCGGCTTTTGCTCTCAAAGAAAAATCGCAACCGTTCTTACAATCTTCACAAAAATTACATTCCGCAAATGGTTTTAGTCTGCTTTTTTTGTTTTTCCAATACGTCATTCTTTCTGCTATTTCCTCGTTCGGAACGTTTAAGCGGATATTTTCTTCTTCTCGAATATCTTTAGTCATCACTAATTGCGGATTTTCCAAACGACTGAAATATACAAATGCTTCACCAACTTTTAGTCTCGATATTTGTTGAGTTGCGTTCTTATCCATATTGGTACTATCCGCTATCAATTCTTTCTCGGCAGATTGCACTAATCGGAACGATATTTTTATGTCGGTGTTGGCAACAACCTCTCGACTTACTTTGGTTGGCGATTGATCGGCTATGATTATTCCTGTGCCATAGGAGCGGATTTCCGCAATCATATCTTGCAGCGATTTGATTGTTGCACCTTGCGAATCCGCACCATCCGGAGTTGGCGACGAACCACCGCCTAACAAGACGTGGGCTTCATCAATCAAGATGATATTTTTTAATTTTCCATCGCCTAATTGGTTATTTTTTGTGTAAACGCCAATGCTGATAAGTAGCAATGCCATTATTAACGCTTTTTGTTCGGAGTTGTCTATAGAATTAAGTTCCAAAATGGTTGGTTTGCGGAGCATATCTTCAATTGGAACGGTGTGTATCGTGTCAAAGATATTGCTGTTTTGCTCTATTAAATTCATCAAACGAAACACACCTGCACCTTGCAAATTTCCTTTCACTTCTTTGCTATAATCCGATTCTTCGACAATCCTTTTGAACGTTAAAATAAATTCATAAAGACCAAACGCCATCACATCAGTATCGCCGTATTTGCTGTAGTCTTTCCACCCGTTTTCAGAATAACAAGCACGGACAGCCCGCAAGAAAATAATATCCAACGGCGAAGGCATTGAGAATGCTGCCTTGAACGCACTTGCAAGGCTTGGGATATACTGCTCAATGGTGATGCCTTTGGGCGGTATAAACGGATTGATAATAAACGGCGAAACGCTATTGTTGCCCGGTGTGAATATCTGTATATCGGGTATCGCATCTATCATTGCCCTGTATTCCGCTTTGGTTGGCTCTATTGCCAAAAAAGGTACCCCGCGTTTTATAAACTGCAACAGTATGTTAACTGAAAAGGTTGTTTTGCCCGAACCGGGAGTTCCTACAATCAGTGCATGTTTTGTAAACGCATTATCGGGACAACCAATCGTTATTTTTGACGATTCGTTGGAAATAAGCGACCCAAATACAATGTTTTTTTCCGATACAACAGAGGCATCGAAATGTTCAACGCTTCCTCCGGCTTGGTTGCTTTGCAGGGCAACCATTGTTTTCTCTCGGAACGGCAAACGGAAAAAAGCGGAAGCCTCGTCAGCTGTCATTATATAGGGTAGCCGATACAGCATTTTTGCTATGGGTACGCTGTCAAAAAGTTGCTTGTTTCTGTAAGTGTACACCAGTTTGTTGTTGATGTTCCACGGATAGTGCATATACTGTGTCGGCAAGTCTATGTTTTCGCCGGTTAGATCATGACAGGTGAAATCGGGGGTCATAATTTTCTTTTTCCCTGATTGCAACAAACTGACCATTTTTCCGCTAAGATTAACACAATCCGCCCTTTCGCCAAATACCAAAATGTTATACAAAAACAGCGGAGAATTGGCTCTTGCTTGATAAGACGAAAGAACAGTGTAAGGCTCTTCGGCAGCGGCATCTCTGTACATTCCTTGTTGGGTGTACATTCCGCTTGTCAATCTTCCCAATTCTCCAGTAACTTCGTTCAAAAACATTTTTTCCTGTTGGGTGAGTTGTGTCGGAAAAATTTGAAAAGATATACAACAATTTTCGTATTGGCTCATTGCCGCCACAATGGAAGCAAAGTTATCCACATTGTTTGCCGGCACAATATCCGTGTAGTAATAGGGGTATATGGATGCGGCGTTGCCTGCGCATTTTTCCGATTTTACAACAGAGAGCAAGCAGTCTTTGTTTATACCACCGATCAACCGTGTAAATTCTGCAAACACGTCGCTTTCCGTCTCTATGCGAAACTGTTTGGAAGAAAAGGCTAAGGAAAAGTGACCCAACAAACGCTCTATCTCTGTTTGTAGTACAGAGCTCTGATCACCAATCTTTCGAACAGTGCAAAATATGCGTATTCGGGAGCGGAACGTTTGTTTTTCTGCCTTATCTGCCACCCAAAGAAGCTCTGCAACGGTGTTGGCGTTTTGACCGAGCTTATAGTACTCCTGTGCCGCATTAAGAAACATCGTGTAAGCCTGTTCAAGCTCGGCTTCGATTTCTTTTGTTGAACCTTCAAGCATAGGAAAAGAGGCGATTTCTAAAACGCCGAAGCCGAGGGTGCGACCATCGTTGAGCTCTTTTAGGTGGGTGTTCATGGGTTTCGCCTCTTTATCGTTCTTTTAAAATTTAGTTGCAAGATTTACATTTGTTTCCAAAAAAACTTAATTTTCCGCCACAATTTTGGCACAAACCCTGGGCTCGCCAACTCATTATTTGAATTTGTTCTTTGGGAACGGGTCCTATATTTTTCCAATCGTTGGTATTGAATTGATAGTCGTCATCATCTGCAGATTTTCCAACCGCCACAACAGTACCGTCAGCTTTTAACCCGACAGTATAATACGCATTTGCGGCAATCGCAACTATATCTCGCCAACTTTCAACGTTGCACTGACCCGCAAAATTAGCTCCAACTGCGACCACTGTACCATCTACTTTCAATCCAACTGTATGGTAGCTGCCTACTGCAACTGCACTAATAT
>WRKV01000146.1 GCA_009777915.1 Bacteroidales bacterium
AAACAATTAAACAACTAAACAATTAAACAAAATGAAACACTACCTACTCTCAACACTGTTCGTGCTCGCCGCCTCAGGCTTGCAAGCACAGACGATTTTCGTAACGCCCACCGGTACCGGCGATGGTACATCCTGGGCGAATGCTGCCGGCTTAGAGCAAGCCGTGAACAACGCGCCTCAGCGGGCGCATATCTGGGTGCAAATGGGCACCTATTATCCCTCTACGATGTTGACCGTGCCGCGTAATGTAAAGCTGTACGGCGGCTTTGAAGGCACGGAAGACGAACTGTCGCTACGCGATTGGGAGAACAATTCCACGGTTATTGATGCCCAGCAGAACTACGGCTCTGTCGTTCGCTTAGGTGCTTTTTCTGAGCTTAATGGCTTTACTATTCGAAACGGCAATGCGCAAGGTAATCCGCAGAGCAATGGTGGCGGGGTTTGGGCAGATGATAATACCACCATTGAGAATTGTACGATTGTTAACAATTATGCTTTGATCAATGGTGGCGGGGTGTATGCCAAAGGTGTGGCACATATTATCAACAGTGTAGTTGAAAACAACACTGCCGGTAATATAGGCTCAAACACCTTTGGCAACTGTATTGATGAGGGTTGCTTTGAACCTGAGATTACTTTGCAGCCTGATGCTGCTGAGCAGATTCGGGAGCAGGGGCAGGCTTTTTCGGCGCTTTCTGTAGCTGTTGAAGGTAGTGCGCCGTTTACTTATTTGTGGTATTTTGATACTGTGCCGAGTAATGTTGGAGGGACAGTTGTGACGAGTGGGACGGGGCGGACAACGGCGAATTACATTCCATCGAGTAGTGTTGTGGGGGCGGTGTATTACTATGTTGTTGTGAGCAATGCCTGTGGGAGTGTGGCTTCTGAGGTGAGCGGTTTGCACACCGTATGTGTTGCGCCTGTGATTGCTTCGCAGACTACGCCCGGTCAGATTCGAGAGCAGAATGTGGCTTTTGCGCCTATTGCCGTGAATGTTTCTGTCGGCAGTGAGCCTCTTTCTTATCAATGGTATTCCAGTGCAGTTGAGAGCGCCGGTGGCGGTAGCCCTGCCGCCGGTGGCACCGGAGCTGTTTTTACGCCTTCTTCGGCTGCTGTGGGGACGGTATATTATTATTGCGTGGTGAGTAATGGTTGTGGTGGGGATACTTCTGCTGTTAGTGGCGCACATACGGTTTGTACTGCTCCTTCTGTTAGTATTTCGCCTTCGGCTGCTCAGACACAGCCACCGGGTGGTACTTTTCCGACATTGACTGCTACTGCTACCGGGAATGCTCCTTTAACTTATCAGTGGTATAGTACGACTGGTACTACTGCTTCCGGTGGTACTATTCTTCCCGGAGAAACCGGTAATACGTATACTCCTTCTGCTACGGATATTGGTGCTCTTCGTTATTATGTTGAGGTGCGGGATGGTTGTAATACTCTGGCGACCGCTATTAGTGGTTTGCATACGGTTCAGGATCCGTTTGCGTCCGTGGGTTGTAATTCTAATACTCCCGGTTGGGGTGCGAGTCTCGGCACTGTGACTTTTGCTTCTGCTACTACTTGGTCTGTTGCCGGTCAGACTTGGTCTGATGCTGTTCAGGCCACTGCTTGTAATAAGGCTCCTTATGCCGGTGGTTCTTCCGGTAATTATAATGCTGATTGTCGGAGTAACCCCAGCCGCAAAGGTGATTTATTCTCATGGTGTGCTGTACGTCGTTTTGCTGATCAGCTTTGTACAGGTGATTGGCGTGTTCCCACCACTACTGAATTTGCTACCTTAACTAATGCCACTAATGGTGCTAATACAATTGCTCTCTTGACTGCTGCTTCGGGCGCTCGCTCGTGGGGCGGTGCTTACGGAGGCTACTGCTATGGCTCCGGAGGGCTGGACGCTCAGGGCTCGCAGGCGCGCTACTGGTCGTCCACGGAGTACAATGCGACGTACGGGTATTTCCTGTACTTCTTCACGGGTGGCTTCATCAACCCGCAGAACAACCTCAACAAGGACAACGGGTTCTCGCTGCGGTGCGTCCGCTAGTTCGGTTCGGAACTTATTTAGAGTTTAGATATTAGAGTTTAGAGTTTAGACCCCGCTAGGGGTCAGATATTGGTAGAAAAAAGGTATACCATCTCCCCAAAACGTCCCGTAGGGACGTGATATACAATATCTTGTCCCTACGGGACAATGGTGGAGGGAGGCAACCCATGTTTCTACCAATATCCCGTCCCTACGGGACGATACTACAGAACAGCCTATTGCGGAATCCAAAATAAAAATCAGGGTAACCGTAGCGAAGCGGAGCTCGGCGAAGCCAATTATGATAATCCTAAAAACTTGTACTGAGCCCTTCGACTTCGCTCAGGGTAAACTCCGTCGAAGTATCACAGTTCAGACATTAAGCCGCGCCATATAGCTAAAGGCGCAGCCATGATAGCCAATAGATCCTTCGCTTCGCTCAGGATGACACCCTAGACCACGGGCGCAGCCCCTCTCAGTTCTTAACTCTTAGTTCTTAACTCTTAGTTCTTAACTTCATGAATTATTTCCAAAAAACTGTATCTATTTCAAAAATTTTGTGTAACTTTGCAAAGAATTTAAACCTGATTTTTATGAAAGTATATCACGGTGGTTATATAGCAGTTGAAAAACCTCAGATTCTAAAAAGCAAATTTCCAAAGGATTTTGGCAAGGGCTTTTATTGTACCGAGTTAGAACAGCAAGCCGTTCGCTGGGCAAGTCGCTACGATACGGCCGTTGTGTCTATTTATGAATATACGTCTGACGAAAATCTTAAAACGCTCGTTTTTGCAGAAATGACGGAGGATTGGCTTGATTTTATTGTTGATTGCCGCTCGGGCAAAAAGCACGATTTTGATGTTGTAGTTGGTGCAATGGCGAATGACCAAATTTATAATTATATCTCCGATTTTATTGACGGAGTGATTACGCGTGAACAGTTCTGGGTTTTGGCAAAATTCAAACATCCAACACATCAAATCTGTTTTTGTACCGAAAACGCATTACAAACACTGCAATTTCTCGATTGTAATAAAATTAAATAACTATGACAGGCAGAGAAGATAAAAGCGCAAACAACCTGTTTTTCCTTTGCTCTTTGATTGAATACATAAGCAGAAAAACAAAAAATCACCGCAATGTGGTTGTGAATGCTATTGGAAAAAAAGATCTACACCACATCTTTGATTTAGCGGATGTTTATCACTGCGAAAACATCGACAAGTTGGTATCTGAATTTACAGAAAAACATCACATCAAAGACGGCTTTTTTGACAATGTTGCCGATGCCAAATATGCCATCCCCACGCATTGGGATATTGGAAAAGTGTACAAGCGTTTGATTAGTGATGTTAGCAAAAACGAAAACAAACCGGTTATTGACAGCCTTTTTGAGGTTTATAACTCGTGGTTGTCGCGCAAAATAGAGGATTTTAATAGCAGTGTTTATTACGAAAGTCCTGCATATCTTTTCCAATCGTATTTGGCGGGGGAAAGTTTATAAAACAGGAACTTTGCCATGTGCCAAATATGCCATGCCTCAACCATTATCAGACATGCCCCGACCGCCGACGTGCCAGTTTGATCGGTATCGGATGTTGCACATTTGAGCAATTTTCGCAACTCATCATTGTTCGATTGGTGCACGAATCGCCGCATTCGAAACGGCGAATAATGGATATGTTGCCAAGAGTGTCGTGTTTATAAAAAACGTTGCGTTGGTAAGGATCGGCAATAAATCCGTTTGGTGGAGATTGAGGTGGTGAGGTTTTATTTTGGTTAGTAGTAGTGGGGTTGGTAGTGGTAGTGCTGCGTGGTTTGTTGTTCTCGCGATTACTCATTGTTTTTGGGTGTTTGTCATCTCTCTATATTTCAGAAATTCGGTTACAAAAGTAAAGAAAAAAAATAAAACCACCAAAAAATGGGCGAAAAAGTTTTTGCTTGCCTTTTTCAAAAAACTCATATTTGGGAATCAATTATTTGTTTTTTTAAACGTGAACTTTTCGCCCAACACTTGCCAAATTTTTTTCTTTAAAAAAAAAGTGTTACTTTTGCAGAAAAAATCTGAGCTCAGAATTTAGGCTCGGAATTTAGATTCAAAAATAAGGTTGCAATGACTACAGAAACTCCTTTGCCTGTCGTAAAAATAGGCGCATTTCAAAAAAAGGCCTGGAAGATATCCAAAGAACAGGCCAGAATCCATAGTACGCAAAAGATTGAAGAAGAGTTAAGTTTATTCAATCGCATTTGCAATGGCAATTTCTATATGGTGGACTATTTTCACGAAAAGCTGATTGTTGGCGTGTCTTCTGCTTCAACATTGACGGGGCATTCGCAAACATTAGTCAAAAAAGAAGGCTTCGAATTTTATCATCGGATCTTAAAGCCGGACGAATTTAACTGGCTGGTGCGAATGACCAAAGAAGCCCACAATATCTTCTACAAATATCCGGTATCGCAACGTCAGGATCTGGAATTTTCGTACGGTTTGACCGCCATGAGCGCCAATGGCGGAGAGATGGTGTTGCGCCACAGACTTGTGCCCTATCAGCTGTGCAAGAATGGAAACATGTGGCTGAGCTTGTGTTTTGTGTCGATATCGTCATCGTTGCAAGAGCCGGGCAAAGCGGCTATCGTTAATTCCAAAACCGGCGAACAGTACGACTTTGTGAAAAACAAATTTGTTTTATCCACCGCAAAGGCTTTAACCCATGACGACATAAAGGTTTTGAAGTGGATGACTCAGGAATTATCGACCGGCCAGATGTGCAAGTTGCTAAAAATGTCGGAAAGCTGTTTTAAACGACACAAAAAAAC
>WRKV01000147.1 GCA_009777915.1 Bacteroidales bacterium
CAATAATTATTTCAACCTCATCCTTGTATTCTTGGTTTTTAATAATTTTTCTGAAATTGGAATCCATCATATATCGCGTATTTTCCAATAAATTATGTTCTGCCTTATACAGCATAATAGCACGAATTTTTTCGAGTCCAAAGGTATCTACTAATGCAGGATGATATTTTTCAAGAAGTACAGTAAAGTCTTTCTCGATTCGGGTTAAATAGCTTTGAAGAATAGCTCCCGACATTACTTTACCAATAACAGAATCATCATATTTCATGATATCTAAAAATTCTGCGATAGCGGAAGGTTTATGATTAGTTATTGCTTTCAGCCGTTTTTTTATCTCTGTTTCGGATATGTTTGGGTCTTCATGTTTTAAATCTAAAATAATTTGTTTTATCGCTCTGGCTTCTGCTGCCCTTGGCCACGGCTTTCTATGCATATGTATTTGGTAGGCGATAGCCCTACCGTCTAATTCACTTTTTGCAATTAATGCAGGAATCGTTTGAAATTTTAAATCTTTTACTGCCCTTAATCTTCGCTCTCCATCAATTAATACAAATATTTTGTCTTGCTTTTTGTTGTTGTTCTTAATAATCACAGGCTCTAATACTCCGTGTTCTCTTATGGAATCTTTTAAAGTGTCAAACATTCTATCACTTATTATGTGATCTTCGGTTTCTCCTCTTGGGTTTTGTTCATCAAAAGCAATGTTTTTTACTTCAATTTCCTGTAATTCTTTTAGGATAGTTGTTTTGGTTTCCATATCTTTTTATGTTTTGGTTTATACTTTTTGACAGCAACAACCCCTTCGTTGTTTCAAGCAAATTATTTTCACTTATTTTATTGCCTGCAAAGATACGAAAAAAAAATGATATGCAAGTAATAAAAAAAAATTACACCCCCAATTAAACTTTTTACGTTGAGAATTGTCTAAGTAATAAACCCAAAAGATTTTTATATGAAAAATACTTTATTTGTAACGTTGTTTCTCTGCTTAGCACAGGTCGCCGTTGCACAAACCAGCATTGTTGGTCGGATTTTTGATGCTGAAGACCGATCGCCCATGCCATTTGCACAAGTAGCGATTTTCTCGACACAGGACACGTCTTTGATAGCAGGTGCAACGACTTCCGACAATGGAAGTTTTACCATCGAACGCGTTCGGAAAGGCAAATATATTTTCAGAGCCATGTTCATCGGTTATGGCACACACGAAAGGATTATCGAAGTTACGGACGAAAGCAGACCGCTTGCGTTGGGACGAATCAGTTTGAACAAAGGCGTGGAATTAGCAGGTTTCGAAATCACGGAAACGTTTATCCCTGTGCAAGTTAGAGGCGATACGATTGAATACAGTGCAGAGGCATTTCGTCCGGTGGCAGGTTCTGCTTTGGAAGAATTGCTCAAACGTTTGCCGGGCGTGGAAATCGACAGCGAGGGAAAAATCACGGTCGGAGGTAAGGAAATATCAGGGATTTTAGTGGAAGGCGAAAGATTTTTCGACGATGATCCCAGAGTGGCAGCGAGAAATATCCCTGCGGATTTTGTGGATAGAGTGCAAACGTTCACTCGACAGAGTGATCAAGCGAGATTCACCGGAATCGATGATGGCAACGAAGAAACGGTCATCAATCTTTCGTTCAGACCGGGTATGAGAAAAGGTTGGTTCGGACGTTTAACAGCGGGTGCCGGCTATGATTTGACTTCAAATAATAATGATTTTAGATACAGCAACGATTTTAATATCAATTACTTCCGAGATAAAGATCAATTGACGATTTTAGGTGGTTTCAACAATGTAAACAACCAAGGATTTACGGATTTGATGGGCAGTTCAGACGGTGGTAGCGGTGGTGGCAGAGGTGGAAATCGTGGCGGTGGTGGTGGTCGAGGTGGCGGCGGACCCACAGTAATTATGGGCGGAGGCAGTAGCGGAGGATTTTCGTTCGGTGCCGGTGGCGGTATCACACAATCGATCTCACCCGGAGTGAATTTTGTGAAAAAATTTAGCGAACAACTGTCGGTAGGGGGGAGTTATGCCTATTCTCGCTCCGATCGAGAATCCGGTCAAAAAACCGATCAACATAACATCATGTCGGACGGAGACGACCAATTTTACAGTGAAGACAGACGTTCCGAACGATTATCCAATCAACACCGTTTCAATTCCGAAATCCGATATATTCCGAATGAGGATAATGAATTGATTATCCGTCCGTCTATGACGTACGGAACAAGCGAAAATCAGTCAGTTTCAGATTATTTGACAAGGTATGAAAACGTGTTCGATACGATTAATTATGGAAACACGCTAAATACCTCCGAAAATTTGAGTTTTTCGGCTCGTTTGCGTGCCGATTATCGTCGCAGATTGGCAAAACCTCGTCGCACGATTTCGTTTGAATTTGACGGCGGATTAAGAATTGGAAACAGTTTGGACACCAACTATTCGGAGAGTTATTATCCTGATCGTTCTCCGGATATGGTAGATCAAGAGGTGAGAGGAAAAAGCAACAACTACAATTGGAGTACGCAAGTGGCTTATACTGAGCCGTTAATCAATGATTTTACACTTGAATTGCGTTATCGAATTTCGGGAGATGAAAATAATTCTCAACGAGATGCGTTCAATAAAAATGATTTGGGAGAGTTTACCGTTAAAGATTCGCTGTATTCCAATATCATGGCAAATTCAAATTTCACTCAACGTTTTGAGGCACGAATTCAAAAAAATGCCGAAAAATATCAGTATTCGTTAGGTTTTGGTGTTTTTCCGGCTTACAGTACGAGTCGTGTTGAAGGACGAGAGGCGATTGAACGACCTGTTGTTAATCTCGCACCACAAGCGAGTTTCAGATACCAGTTTTCGAGACAACATCAGTTGAATGTGAGTTATTCCGGACGAACTAATCAGCCCTCTGTGTCGCAATTACAGCCGGTTTTAGACAATTCGGATCCACGAAATATCCGCATTGGAAATCAAGATTTGAAACCATCGTTTAATCATAATCTTTCGGTGAGATACAACAATTTCTTTCAAAATTTTTCGTCTATCAACACATTTTTGCGTTTGAGTATGACGCAAAACCAAATCACGAGTGTGAGTTATTACAGTTATGATGCGTTTGACCAATCTTATCCGAAAATCACCGATGTAACTTCTGAAATGTTTCGTCCGGGTACTCGTTTGATTATTCCGGAAAATGTTGGTACTGTGTCTAATACGTTTGGAATGTTTTCGTACAGTACACCACTTTTTACTCAAAAAGTGACGCTAAGTTCGACTACAAGCGGATTTCTGAATAATTCAAAAAGTAAAATCGACAGCAATGTTAATGTTTTGAATAATTTGATGCTCTCCGAAAACCTGCGAATTACCTACCGTTTGCAAGATTTTGATGTAAGTTTGAATGCACGTTTTCAAGTGAATGATGCTCGATATACGTTGCAACCGGATCAAAATAATACCTATTACATAACCTCCGGAGGGGTTGATTTTACTTGGCAAATCATCAGAAATAAATTAGCGGTTTCGAGTGATTTCAATTTTTCAAGAATGGACAATCTGTCCGAAGGTCACAATCCGCGCTGGAATCTCTGGAATGCCCAGTTGAGTTACAATATCGGCAAAGCCAATCAAGGACAGATTCGTTTGCGTGTTATGGATATTCTGAATCAAAACAAAAACACGCAACGTAATGTGAGTGAGACGTTTATCGAGGATGTTACCTACCACAACACCTTACAACGTTATTTTTTAGTTGCGTTTACGTACAACTTAAACACAGCACTTCGGAGTAGTGCACCTCAACAACAAAACGCCCGAAACCCCGAACGGCGTTGGGAAGGCGGCGGTCGTCCTCCGGGTGAAGGGGGTGGTGGCGGGCCTCGAATCAGAGTCATAGAAATGTAAAAATCAAAATCAAAAAACAACAACCATGATTAAAGAACTAAACGGCATTACGCCGAAAATTGGCGAAAACACATTTATTGCAGAAACCGCTGTAATTGTTGGAGATGTTAGTATTGGAGAGGATTCCAGCATTTGGTACGGTGCGGTTTTGCGTGGCGATGTGAGTGCGATCACGATTGGAAATCGTTCGAATGTTCAGGAAAATGTAACGATTCACGGTACTTATGGTTTGTCGGTTTGTGAAATCGGCGATGATGTAACGATCGGTCATAACGCCGTTATTCATGGGGCGAAAATCGGCAATGGTGTTTTGGTTGGCATGGGTGCGATTCTCTTGGATAATGCGGTAATCCCTGATAATACGATTATCGGAGCCGGAGCTTTAGTTCCTGCGAATGCCGTTCTCGAACCGGGTGTTTGGGTGGGTTCTCCTGCGAAAAAAATCAAAGACAGCAGCGAAACCATTACCGCAACAGCCCGCCGAAACGCCAAAGATTATTTGCAGTATAAGGGTTGGTATTGATGGAAAACGTTAGACGTTGTACACATCAATTTTCCAATGTAATCAATTCATAATTCATAATCCATAGTAATTTTCCAATGAAACAAATCTCCATCATCGTCGCCATAGCCCAAAACCACGCTATAGGCAAGGACAACGACCTGCTCTGGCATCTTTCCGAAGACCTAAAACGCTTTAAGCGAATGACCCTCAATCACACGGTGATCATGGGTTTGAACACGTTTTATTCGCTGCCCGTGCGACCGTTTCCCAATCGCCGAAACATCGTTATCGCTGATGATAAAAATCTAAAAATTGACGGTTGCGAAATGGCGTATTCCATTGAGGATGCCATCGCTTTAG
>WRKV01000148.1 GCA_009777915.1 Bacteroidales bacterium
CCTTTTGAACGACCAAACATTTGACAGTACAGCCCGTTGGAATCACGCCTACACCATCATATCCCAACATTGCTCGCCGGAAGAGGCGGAACAGTTGGCAATGACCGTTGTGTTCCCCTTTGTACAGCGTACATGGGCAGAGCAATCCAGACAATTGGGATATTTGTCGTGGCTCAATCAGCTGATTAGTTTCAAACATCGCGACAGAGGTGGCGACGACAAAGATGAGAAAGAGCGGTATTTTGCCGAGAAAGCATTGGAAATAGCCTTGGAAAGTGGGCTCGATGTCGTGATTGCGTCTTGCTATCACGGTTGTGCCTTTATAGAACTCAGACATGGCGATGTGAAGCGTGCACACGAGAATCTCTACCAAGCTATCATCCATTACGACAAGAGGGGATTGTACACCAATTGCTCGGAAATGCTCTATGTGATCGTCAGCAACTTCTTTGAAATAAAGGATACCGACGGTATGGGGAAGGTGTTGCAACAGATGAAAGAATATCTCGAAAAAGATGAGTCGAAACAATCCCTCTATCAGTACAATGTTATCAAACATAGTTATTTCGGGTTGTTGTTGGAGAATGCGAAAAAAAATGAAGGCTTGCAATCGGTTGATTACCGGTTAGTCGATAGCGTACTTGTCTATGTTCGGGAGAACATCTATTTGGTTGAGAATTATTTCGAACAGTTGAGCTCTAATTGGATACAGGCTTACGCTTATTATTTCCTTGCGAAAACGTTCGACGACTACTTCCCCGAGCAAACCGACACGATTTTTCTCTACTTGGACAAGGCTTTTGATCTGTTTGAGAAGGTCGGGCGTAGCCGAGTACAGGAACCCAGAGCCTTGAAGGAATTTCAAATCTATGTCCTCACCGTTCGTGCCAACGCCCTTTCCCGCAAGGGGAACACGCAAGAGGCATACAGAACCATGCGTGAGGCATTGGTGTTGCACAACGATTTGAAGGACTACCAAAACTTGGGTGAGCAACGTTCCAAAGCCTACCAATTTATGGCAGACTATTACGAAAAGGCAAACCGCCCTGCCGATGCCTTGCGTTACCAAAAACTCCTTCGCGAAAGCGAGGCAGAACGCTACGAAAGCGAGAAAATCCGAGCCATCAACGAAATGTCTGTAAAGTTCGAAACCGAGAAAAAAGAGACACGGATACAAACCCTGCTGCGGGAAAACCAGACCGCCCGCCGCATCCTGTGGCTAACCCTCGCCTTGTCGCTAACCCTACTGATGACTGCCCTTCTGGTGATTTTGTCGAGCCGCCTCAAACGCAAAAACGTGGAGCAACGCCTCTACGAAACCGCTCTGCTCGCCGAACTTCGCCAAAGCGAATTGGAGCAGATACACAGCACCAAGCAGCAGTTGGAGCAGTACCCTGTGAAGAACACCATCGACACTATCGCACAACAGATATCCGCTGCACTCATTGACAGAGACACCAAGGCTGCCTACCTCGACCGCCTCTCCAAGATTGACTGCCAACTGCTCGAACACGCCTACCAAACCTCAAAGGTCAAACTCACCGGCATGGATATCAAGTATATCATCTGCTTTTCGGCGAATATTGATGTGAAAGACATCAGCCTGCTATTCAACATCGAACCGGCGAGTGTGCACACGGTGCGCTATCGCATTCGCAGGAAATTTGCTAAGGGGGATGGGGTTTTGATGATGATATAATGGGCGGAATCTATCAAAAAAAGACACATTCCGCCCAAAATATTTTTAAAAATTAAAATAAATCGCCTAATATCAGCTCGTTTTGAATTTGCTGAGAATATGCATTGGGTTTTAATCCGTTCGATGAAATAAGTGTTAAATGGATGGCTTGTTGTGGATTTGTTTCGGCTTGGAATGCTTCAACTTTGTTTTGAAGACTTTTGAAATAGGCTTTATCAATCGTAAATTCCCCTTTCGAAAACTTCATTTCACAAAGATTGATGACATTGTCATTTCGTTCAATCAACAAATCAATTTGAGCCCCATCGTCAGACTGCTCGCTTTTCCACGTTGCAACTTTGGTCAACATACCATGTATACCCAATGCTCGTTTTATTTCTAAAATGTGGGTCAAACAAAGCAGTTCAAACGAGTAGCCTTTCCACGCTCTTATTGCGGAAGTATCTGCTGAATGTGTCCAAAAATGTTCGTCAAAGGAACGATTTTTTTCGATAAATCTAAAGTAGAACAGTGTATAAAAATCCACCAACTGGAATAACGATTCCTTTTTCTTCTTTCCAAAACCATTGTATTTTCTAATGAATCCACACAATTCAAGGTCTTTTAATAACTTTGTAAAATTACCACCATCAGGCAATTTTGTTGCATTCAAAATTTCTTCACGAGTAAGACCTTTTAATTTTTTACTTAATGCCTCGACTATTTGGATATAACGCTCGGAAAACCTAAACAAAGATGCGTAAAGATTCAAAAATTCATTCTTCAATCGTCCGCTTTCTGAGAATAACAACCGATCCACGTTTTGCGGCACCCCGAATTTTTTATTGAGTAGACTCAAATAGTAAGGTATCCCTCCAAAAACCATATAGCACTCGGCAATTTGTTTTTGTGTCCAAGCAAAATTCCGACTTCTGAGATACAATTCCGTTTCAGATAAAGAGAATGGTTTGAGATACATTTGGTGCGTGGTGCGATTGTGCAAACCGCCTTTGTTGTTGATAATTTTATCCATCAACCATGATGTCGAAGAACCGCAAACAATCAACATTACGTCTTTTTGTGCCGATGCCCAACTGTTCCAAAAATGTTCAAATGCGCTCATAAATTTGGACTTTGCTGTATCCATCCAAGGAAGTTCGTCAAAAAATATGACTTTCTTTTTAGCTTTTGTTTTTTTCAAAAGCTCTATCAATTGCTGAAAAGCCTCAAACCAAGTTTGAGCAAAAGGTAGGGACTTATTGCTGTATTCTCTCAAGGCAGCGTGGAAATTAACCAACTGATCATGCGTGTCAACGTTGGCTAATCCTGTAACATGGAAGTTGAATGAATTTCCGAAATACTCCCGAATCAAAAATGTTTTTCCAACCCGACGACGACCGTAAACAACCAAAAATTCGGATTGCTTGGATTGATAAAGTGTGGATAACTCTTCTTGCTGTTGCGAACGTCCAATAATTGTATTCATATTATAAAACTTTTTGCAAAGGTACAAAAAAAAATTATATTTTGGGCGAAATGTATCAAAAAAAAACACTTTCCGCCCAAAATAATTTTATATCTTGCCACAACCTATAAAAAAACTTTTTTTTGAGGGGGTCGCCCTTTTCTACCAATATCCGACCCCATCAATTCTCGATTTTTTTCAACAATTTCAAAAAAAATCTATTTTTGTCTATATTTTTTACAGACAAAAGCACTAATTTTGTACCCTCATCTTATTTACTATTGACAAATGTACAATTTACGCTACGCCAAATAGTAAATAGTAAATCCGTAAATCGTAAATCATTAATTAACAACCCAAAAACCAAAACAATGAAAAAAATCATCGCATGCATCGCCCTAATCTCGGCATTAAGTGCAAACGCCCAAACCTACCCCATCACCATCCGAACAGCAAACATCTCTGAAACGGTGATCAAGGGCAACCCAACCATCGTCAAGACAAACGACACAGTCTTGACAATCAGCAATGTAACCCCAAGCGACACCGCCACAGTTACATTCACGTTCCCAATCGCAAGCCTACCCGCTACTACGGCAGTGGGGGGTGCTATCGCCGTGATGCCGGTGCAGGGCACAGGTACGGCACAGACAGCCCTGGTGGGCAATCTTGAGTATTCGACCAACGGCGTGGACTTCCACCCCTCCGTCAGAACGATGCTCAAACAAACCACCTCAACCGGCTATGCATTCGGCTATAATGTAGCCTATTCCATTCCGCAAACGGCTACGGTCGTGAGGTTTACCTACATCTCCGAATACGGCAACACACTCCGTTTTCGGATCGACGAGTACCTCTCTATGTATCTGCCTAAAAAGGAGTTGTGGTACAATTTCGGCGATATGGCGGGCGAGTTCGGCTTTATCAACAAGCATTATGACCAAGAAGGTACAGGTGTAAGCGATATCCATTTCTTTGAAACCGGTGGCTTGAGCGAAAACTTTGCCACACGGAAAATCGCTACATTCGATGCAAACGATGTCGCTTATTACTTCAGTGGCTTTCAATCCATCACGCAAGTGGAAGACCTCAACCGCACAGGGCATCCGGATATTGCGATAGGCAACAGCGTACTGAAATCCCGCCCCGACGGCAGTTACACCCTAATCCCGCAGGGTGCGATTATCCCCAATTTAGACATCAACAGAGATGGTCGCTTGGATTATCTCTATGCCGACAACGACCGACAAATCATTGCCTATCAGCAACCTAACGGCAGATTCAGCGATGCCTTTATCGACAGAATGAGTTTCGATGAATACAACCAAACCGAAATCATCGAGGAGGACGAGTGGGTATATTCCGTCAATCCCAACAACCTTATACAAGGTAAGAGCCTGCCACCCAATACGATGTTCCCCATTCGAGGGGGTGTCTTGGAAAGCACGCACACGGCTGCACCAACGACTGCAACGCAGTTTGCCACAGCCTTTGCCGACCTCAACAAAGACGGCATTCCCGATATGCTCTCGCCCGAGCGGGGGATGGTATAT
>WRKV01000149.1 GCA_009777915.1 Bacteroidales bacterium
GTGTTCGAATCACTCTTGAGCGTTATCCGATAGGCAATTTTACGACTTTGATTATGTTCGATACCGATCCTGAATTGGCTGAAAACTTGTTATCGATTGTGTATCGCGAGTTAGAGAAATTGGCAACTGAAGGTCCAAGCCAAGAAAATTTCGACAAAGTAGTCGCATTTATGTTGAAAGATGCTGAAGAAAAACGTCGCGACAATGCGGCGTGGATGAATACCATCAACGAATTTGCAATTTGGGGATTGGATTTCACACAACGAGAACAGATCATCAATAGCACCAAACTTGCCGATATTCAAGCGTTAGCGAAGTTAATGTTAGAACAGCAAAACATCACAGAAGTTGTGATGACCGGCGTTGAGGCGAAGTAATTACCTCGTAAACGTATACGTTTCGCCTGCTACGGTTGAAATATCGTACAAAAACGATGGTTTCAACTGAATATCCAAGAGTCTTTCCGGATGGGAAATCACCGGAGGCAGAAATCTCGCCGGATGCATCAACGGATTCGGATTCTCGCCCTGAGCAAGAGTCATCGCATGGTTGTTGTGTGTCATGGGCGAATGCGTTCGCAAACGCAGATTGCCACCCAAATTCGAACGAATGGTAACGCTCTTGACTTCGCCGTTTTCCCACGTCAAGTCTACAATATCAAAGCCGCCACGAGCACGCAAACCGGTGATTTTGCCGGCTTTCCAAACGTCCGGAAGGGCAGGCAAAAGATGAATGGTTTCATCATGGCTGTGCATCAACATTTCTGCGATTCCGGCGGTAGTTCCAAAGTTTCCGTCGATTTGAAACGGCGGATGTCCGCAAAATAAATTGGCATAGGTACCACCCGGATCGCGAGTGGAGGCATTATTTTGAAGTAATCGGAGTTGATTTTTAAGAATTCCATACGCTCGATTTCCGTCCAAAGCACGTGCCCACGAGCATATTTTCCAACCCATCGACCAGCCTGTCGCTCCATCGCCTCGCCCGTCCAATGATTTAACCGCAGCAGCAAACAATTCCGGCGTTGAATACGGCGAAATATGATTACCCGGAAAAAATCCCCAAAGATGCGAAAAATGACGATGTTCCTCATACTCTTGATCCCAATCTTTGAGCCATTCTTGCAGTTGTCCGTATTGCCCGATATGCATCGGAGGTAATTGTTGTGCCGTTTCAATTGCCTCTTTTTGGAAATCCGCATCTACGCCCAAAATCTTTGCCGCATTTGCCGTATTCATCAACAAATCAAACACCATTTGATTGTCCATCGTAACACCTTGAAAAATCTGAGCATTGTAACTTCTCGGAGTTACGCCATCGAAACGAAATGTTTCGTATTTCAGTTCCGGAACGTTCGGACCTAATTCCGGCGAATGCGACGGAGATACGACCAAATAACCGTTTTTCGGATCGCGAACTAAAAAATCAAAATAAAATTCGCATGCCGATTTCATAATCGGATACCATTCTTTCAAGAAATTTTCATCTCCCGAATAGCGATACCGCTCCCAAAGATGCGAGGCAAACCAAGCGTTACTTGTAGGCCAAACCGCACAAGCGTGCCAATCCACAGCACCTGTTACACGGAACAAATCCGTGTTGTGATGCAACGCCCAACCGCGACTGTCGTACATTTCCCGTGCCGTCTGTTGTCCGGTAACGGAAACATCGCGAATCAACTCGAAAAACGGCTGATGAAGCTCCGACAAATTCGTTACCTCAGCAGGCCAATAATTCATTTCCAAATTAATGTTGATCGTGTATTTGCTATCCCACGCGGGAAGTGGTCCCGAATTCGGATTCCAAAGACCTTGCAAATTCGCAGGCTGTGTGCCGGGTTGCGAAGACGCAATCAACAAATAACGTCCAAACTGAAAATACTTGGCAACCAACGAAGGATCATAATTTTCCGAAAATTCCTCTACACGCACATCGGTCGGCTTGTTTTTTTGAGGACTTTCGCCCAAATCCAACGTTACACGGTCGAATTGTTGTTGGTAAAACGCCGTATGTTCGGCTTTGCGTTGTGCGAACGGTTTTTGAAAATCGAAATGCTCAAAATACGCTATAGCTTTCTGTTCGGCATTGCCGCTGATATCATCGTATCGCTCGAAATTAGTCGCTATCGTGATGTAAATCGTTGCCGAATTTGCTCCGGTTACAACGATGGATTCGCCTTGCGTCGTCTGATGTCCGCCCTCGTTTACCACCCGAATTTGGGTGTTGGCTTCCAACAAACTTTCAATATGTTCGTGAGGTCTAAAATGCTGACTTGTAACGGAAAGCCAGTCTGCACCATCGCGTTTAACCATTTGATTGGTCGTACCAACTCGTTGTCTCGGCGGATTCATCGATGTGCGAAAACTGATTTTGCCGTTTTGGTCTGCCGTCAAGCGGATTATCACCATTTGATCGGTAAACGAAGTCATCACTTCACGCATAAAATTCACGCCATTCACTTGATACGTGATTTTCGCAACAGCAGTATTCAAGTCCAATTCACGACGATAATTATTCACGTCCGTTTGATGGGTCATATCCAAAATAAAATTTCCAATCGACGAATAATACTGTCCCCAAGCGGTTTGGCTGCCGTCTGCGATAATGGTTTTCATCGCAAGTTCCTGAGCCTCAATATAGTTTTCCTCGAAAATCAATTGTTGAATTTTCGGAATCGCCTCTTTGGCGTTGGGATTGATGTTGTTGTGCGGACTTCCCGACCAAAACGTGTCTTCGTTGAGTTGAATCGTATCGGCAGTCGCATTGCCGTAGACCATCGCACCCAAGCGACCGTTGCCAAGAGCAAGAGCTTCCGTCCAATAGATTGCCGGACGATTATACCAAAGAACAAGGTCATTTTGCGAAGCCATCATTTGCAAACAGCCAAGAATCCAAATTAGAATAAGGGTTTTTTTCATGGTGTGGTGATATTAATTTTTGCAAAGATACGAAAAAAAAACAAAATGCAGAGCATTTTGTTTTTTTTTGTTTATGATTTATGATTTATGGTTTATGATTTGTAGGGGCGACCCTCGCGGTCGCCCTCGTTGGCATTTGTCACAACCGTTGGCAGGGGCGACCGCAAGGGTCGCCCCTACGGGTGTTACCAAACCACCTGTCTCGTCCTAAAATTAGGTTTACACAAAAAACGCCCTGAAAGGGCGTAATCAACAGCGTAGGGTAACGCCCTACGAACAAGGCGACACCACCCAATAGAGCCCTGAAAGGGCGACATCAAATTGGATTACGCCCTTACAGGGCTTGGAGGAGGTGGATACGAACGCAACGTAGGGCGATGCCCTACGCTGACTGATAAAAGGCTTTCAGCCTTACCCTTTGTTCCAATTTTTGGATTGTCATTTTTCACATCTACCGCACACAACGCAGCGCGAGCCCGCCACTCTTACCGTAGTTGACCTGAGGGCTGACGCCGCCATCTGTGTCGAAGTACAGGCGGCGAGCATGCGTAGTGGTGGACTCGGAGGACGACCAGTAGCGCGCGTACGACCCCTGACTGTCCAGCGTCCCCGTGCTATTGCAGCTCCCAACGTAGGCACCTCCCCAAAATTGTCCGGCACCGGAAGTTCCGGAAACATCGATAAGTTTATCTCTTACAGCATCAGCTCCGCTACGATTAATACCATCACCCCCAAGGGCAACATCCAAATTGATAAAATCCTGACAAGTCGGTACTCGCCAAGGCGAAGGACAAAGCACGGCTGCATGCGTCATAACAGCACACCATGAAAATAAATCACCCAAATAAGCAGAGGTGTTGCCACCTTGATTGACCGCCGTAGGGCGGGTTTCATTGGTGCCTGTAGTTCGATTGCCACGACAATCATTATTAAAATTCGGATCAGCACCACCCGCAAAACCTGTTTTTCCACAAGTAGAAGTCAACACCACATCAGACCATTCCTGAGAAATCCCATTGCCGGAAATCTGCCAAACGGTGTTTGTTTTGAAAAACTGCGCGCCGATGGTTGTGAATGTGGCTCCATTGCCGGTGCAACGAATGTTGGTTGGCGTGGGGTTGGTGGTGGCAGGGCAAACTGGACCAACGATATGCTTTCCGCTGGTATTGTTAGTTGCAGTCGTTCTACCGCAACCGTCGGTTGCTACAGCGTAGTAGTATATGCCGTCGGTGTTTACAACATTGCTCGGTGGTGTAAATGTGTTGGTTTGTGCACCGTTTGCAGTACCCATACCAATACCGCCAGTGGTGCTTGCTGAGGTATTCGAATACCATTGTATGGTAATCGGTGGCATACTGCCAATAGGATCGTCTGTGAGGGTGAGCGGTGTGAATGCCGTGCCTATGGTGGTATAGCGTTCGACGGTTGGTGTAACCATGCCGATGGTTGGCGGTGTAGTATTGATGGTAATGCTACCGTGTAGCAACTCCACGCCACAAGTATTGCTCACCGTGTAATGGTGAGTGCCGGGGGCAGTTGGTGCTCCTTTAATAGAGACAGGAAACGCGTATTCTCGGTCGCCGAGTCCTTCGACTTCGCTCAGGATAAACTCCGTCGAGGCGTCGCCGGAAACCGTGATGCCGTCAGGCGTGCCGATAGACGCGAAACGCGTGCCATCTAACCACCAGTTGATGATTAGAGTTCGTCCGATGACCGAAGGAAATTCGATATCATCTATCT
>WRKV01000150.1 GCA_009777915.1 Bacteroidales bacterium
ACTTTTGGTTGCAAAAGTTGCGATAAGGATTGAAATGAGGGTGATTTTTTTCATGGTATTTATGGTTTATGGTTTATGATTTTTGGCAATAAAAAAAGCGTGAAACTTAACTGTTTCCCGCTGTCTGTGGTATTTGACGTAACCAATATCTGTGAGAATAAGTCAAGTCCACGCTATACGTGAACAAAAAACCTATTCTTTACAGATATCTCTAAATCGTCAAATTTTCAGACAGCAAAGAATAAAGCAAATCGCTATTTTTTATTTATATTTTCGTTTATTTACATATTTTTTAATTAAAATTAGACTGCAAAGATACGAAAATTTTAACACATGGTAAGAAAAAAATTGCAATTTTAACACTTTTTAACACTTTTTAACACTTTTTAAGTTTTTTTTTCGGGTTATTTGTTGTAGTTTTGCAAAAAAAAATCATACATCAAGATATGGACATTCTCTACAACATCGGATTAACGCTTTTGCCGGGCATTGGCGACAAATTAGGTAAAAATCTTGTGGATTTTTGCGGAAGTGCAGAAGCGGTCTTCAAAGAAAAAACACAAAATTTGGAAAAAATTCCGGAAATCGGACGGATTAAAGCTAAAAATATCGTGTCGCAAAGCGTTCTGAAACGTGCAGAAGAAGAACTTTTGTTTATCGAAAAACATCAAATTCAAACGTTTTTTTTCAAAGATGCAAATTATCCACGACGACTGCTACATTGCACGGATAGCCCGTTAATGCTCTATTTCAAGGGGCAAACGGATTTCAATGTTGAAAAAGTGGTGAGTATAGTCGGCACGCGAAAATGTACAGATTACGGACGACAAATGGTTACTCAATTACTCTCGGATTTGAAGCAAGACAATGTTTTAGTGATTAGTGGCTTGGCTTACGGAATCGATACGTTGGCACATCAAATCGCCTTAGAAAATCAGTTGGCAACTGTTGGTGTTTTGGGTCATGGTTTGGACCGAATTTATCCGCATCAAAATCGAAATTTAGCCAAAAAAATGCTTGAAAACGGCGGATTGCTGACTGATTTTTTATCAAATACCAATCCCGATGCAGTTAATTTTCCTTCTCGAAACCGCATCATTGCAGGACTTTCCGATGCTACTGTCGTCGTAGAAGCCGCCCGTCACGGTGGAGCACTCATCACCGCAGATATTGCCAACTCGTACAGTCGAGATGTGTTTGCAGTTCCGGGACGTTTGAATGATGAACGTTCCGAAGGTTGTAATTTTCTCATCAAAACCAACAAAGCCGCACTCATTGAAACAGCACAAGACATCCGTTATTTGCTCAATTGGGATTTGGAACAACACTCGAAAAAGCATGTTCAAAAAAAATTATTTATCGAACTTCCGGAAGAACAACGAACGGTTTTCGAGGCATTGCAAAATCATCCCGAAACAGTTGTTGACGAACTTTGCAATTTGCTGAAACTCCCACTATCCAAACTTTCTGCGATTTTTCTGCAATTGGAAATCGCAGGAGTTATCGAAGTTTTACCGGGAAAACGATGGCGGATTTTGTAATACGGATCAGGTATATTTCGACAGACTAAGTAATGTCTACAAGATGTTTACTTCCGGCGTCAAATCCACGCCAAACTTGGATTTCACGGAATCGATGATACGTTTTGCGAGGTTTAGAATTTCAATTCCGGTTGCGTTTCCGTAGTTGACCAACACCAATGCTTGCTGTGCGTGCACACCGGCATCACCTTCACGAAATCCTTTCCAGCCGGCTTGTTCGATAAGCCAACCTGCTGATAATTTTATTTCGGAATCCATCGGATAGGTAACGATATCCGGAAATTGAATTTTCAAATGTTCAAACATTTTTTGAGACGCAGACGGATTCTTGAAAAAACTGCCTGCACTACCTATTTCGGAAGGTTCCGGAAGTTTGGATTTACGAATATGGGTGATGGCTTTGGCAATTGCTTTTGCTGATAATTTGGGCACATTCGTGCGTTTTAATTCATCGTTTACCGCCGCATAATTCATGTTAAATTTCGGAAGTTTCGACATTCGAAATGTTACCGAATAAATCAGGTATTTTCCTTTGTATTCGTGCTTAAAAATGCTTTCGCGATAAGCAAATTTACAGTCGGAATTTTGAAAAATTTCGATCTCTCCGGTTTCAAGGTTAAGTGCTTCGATTGAATCCAACACATCTTTAATTTCAACGCCGTAAGCCCCGATATTTTGGACCGGTGAAGCACCTACACTGCCCGGTATGTAAGCCAAATTCTCCAATCCGTTCCATTTGGATTTACAACAATGCATGACAAATTCATGCCAATTTTCGCCCGCTTGCACGTTGATGAAAATTTCAGTTTTGGTTACGTCAACAATCTCAATCCCTTTAAGAACGGGCTTTATGACCAATCCATCGAAATCTTTCGTAAACAAGATATTTGCACCGTTGCCCAAAATCAAGCGAGAATTATTTTGAAAAATTTCAGAAGAAATCAAAGTTTGCAAATCATAAAGCGTTCTGATTTCGCAGAAATAACGGGCGTTTACATCAATACCAAACGTGTTGTATTTTTTTAAGGATATGTTTTCTTGAATGATCATTTTTCGATTTTATCTATTGAATATACCATGCTTTCGAGTTGTATCAACAAATCACGCTTGCCTTTTTTCGGCGAATACAGAAAAACATCCATCATCACCATTTGATTTTTTTCCTCATCTAAAAACACGTAATTGATGAATGGACCACCCATGTAATCGCCTACCAATTTCCACAATCCACGAGTTTCAATGGCATATCGACCGTTGAGATTAACCTCCGTACTGATTGGTGGAAGCAACGTTTCCGTAGTCATGTACGAGCCTTCGAGAGGTCCGAAAATATATTGTTTGGCGATTTCGTTACGCACACGAAGAATATCGGATTGCTTGAAACTATTGGCTGTGTAGGGATACGTGTGAACAAACAAATTTTGTCCATAATCTTTTGTTTCTTTGTTAATCGAAACAAAATCCGGTTTGGACGTGAGAATTCTAAACCCTTCCGGAGCAACAAGTCGGAACCCGAATGTATTAATCATACGCTCTGAAACAGCAATGTTTTCGGTAGTTTTGAACGTACTGATGATACGAGCTCGTTCTCTGATGTAAAACGCTTTACTCATCAGATCTCGTTTTTCTTGAAACAACTCATAAAACGTTTCTTTATTCGGAGCATAGAAATAAAATATAATTTGATTATTCGCCCAAACATCTTGTTTAATGATGAATTCCGAAGATCGTTCAGGCGAAATTTGAATGACGATAATGTTTCGCATACGCATAAACATATCGGTTTTTTCAAACGTACCAAACGGAACATTGGCTAATGAAAACATCGGTTCCGGTTGATTTAGTGCGGGATTATCCCTCATAAAAAACGCACGCAGCGTATCACCGACAGCAGTTTCCATATCCGATTTTTCGCAAACCACTAAGACTTCAAGAGTCTTACCTGCTGAATTTGGTTTGATTTTTACTTCATGTTGACATGCACTTAACGACAATGCAATGATCACTAAAAAAAATAATGGTTTCATGGTTTATGATTTTAATTTGCAAAGATACGAAAAAAAATGAATAATGATGACGATATTGCAAAGATACAAAATTTTTTATATCTTTGTACTTCAATTTCGAATATGACATCTTCAGAATTTATTCAAATATATCAAGAATCACCGAATGTGCAAACGCTTGCAAATGCGTTGCAAAATAGGAACGACGCACGGTTGGTAAGTGGAGTCGAACTATGCCTCGCCCCTACAAAAATTAAGGTTTCCGGATTTTCCGGATCATCGCGTGCTTTGATTGCTGCGGCTACAATTTCAGAAACCAATCTATATCATTTATTCGTGCTGCAAGATCAAGAACAGGCAGCGTATTTTCACAACGATTTGGAAAAATTATTGAACGAATATGGATTGGATTTTGAGCAAAAAAATGTGTTGTTTTTTCCGGCTTCTTTGAAACGTCCGTATAATGAGGAATTGGTTGATAATGCTAATGTTTTGCAACGTTCGGAAGTGTTGCATCGCTTAGAGGCAAACAATCGAAAAACGATTGTTGTAACCTATCCCGAAGCCCTTTCGGAAAAGGTCATTACGCAAAAAGTTTTACGAGAAAACACCATCAAATTACATGTTGGTGCGGAATCTGCATCGCCCATTTCGATGGATATTCTGATTGATTTGCTTATGAATTACAATTTTGAACGCGTGGATTTTGTTCTCGAACCCGGTCAATACGCTGTTCGTGGAGGGATTTTAGATGTGTTTTCATTTGCAAGTGATGATCCCTACAGATTAGAATTTTTTGGCGATGCAATCGAGTCCATTCGCAGTTTTGATGCGGTTTCGCAACTGTCTAAACAACGTTACGAAAACGTTACAATTCTACCCAATATCCAAATTCAGGAATCCATTACCGAACAAACCTCTATTTTCTCCCATTTCCCTAAGGATACAGCGATTTGGTTCGATGATATTGAATCCTGCAAAGAATTTTTGAAGGAAATAAATTCGTTTTCTATTGTTGAATTCGGATCAAAAAATTACTTCAAACATCACCAACATATTGCATTTGATTTTCGTCCGCAACCTGCATTTAACAAGCAGTTTG
>WRKV01000151.1 GCA_009777915.1 Bacteroidales bacterium
GTACACGATGGAACGGTGCACGGTCAAGGGTACACCGTGTACCCTTGACCGTGTACCGTGCACCAAATAAGCAAATAATCAAATAACCATCAAAAAAACAAACACCATGAAAAAACTACATGTAATTTTGCTTTGCGGAATGCTTTGCACCGCAAACCTTAATGCTCAGACTCAGATCTGGAACATCGGCAGCCCGACTGCTGAAGACGTAACCGCAACCCTAAGCAACGACACGCTTACTATTAGCGGAACGGGGGCAATGCAGAATTGGACGAGTTCTGCGAATGCCCCTTGGAATAGCCATAGCGCAACTATCACTACGGTAATTATTGAAGATGGCGTGACTTCAATCGGAACGAGGGCGTTTCGCTCTCACTCCAGCCTAACTTTGGTAACTATTGGAAACAGCGTGACTGCAATCGAAGACGACGCATTTAGGTTTAGCACAGTAAAAAAACTTGTCATAGAAGATGGCACAAGCACATTGTCAGTAAGGGGGAACCAATTCCTTTATGCTTTTATCAGTGCTTCCATTGATACGCTGTATTTGGGCAGAAACATCAGCCGTCAGTCGGGTCTAGCAGAGCCTTGGTTTGGTGAAGCACTAAAAGACATCACTATTGGCAATAGCGTGACTACAATCGGAGGCAGTGCGTTTAGGAATTGCGCCGGACTGACTTCGGTAACCATTCCCAATAACGTGACTACAATCGAAGCCGGTGCGTTTTGGAATTGCACAGGACTAACTTCGGTAACCATTCCCGACAACGTGATTACAATCGGAAACGCTGCGTTTTCCGGTTGCACCGGACTAATTTCGGTAACCATTGGTAACAGCGTGACTACTCTTGGACAAAGTGCGTTTGGGGGTTGCACCGGATTAACTTCGCTAACCTCTTTGGCTCCAACTCCGCCCACTCTTGGGGCTACTGTATTTACCAATGTAGATATGACCACCTGCTGTTTATATGTACCGACCAGCAGTGTAGATCTGTACAGCAGTGCATCTCAGTGGAGTGCTTTCACTTGTGTTAATCCCGATGGAGCCTACACTGTCAATTTCAACTCGCAGGGGGGTAGCCATGTGGGTTTGCAACTCATTATTACACCCGACGACAAGGCAGTCGAGCCTGATGTGCCCACATTCACAGGTTTCACCTTTCTCGGGTGGTACACAGAACCCGAATGCATTAACATTTGGCATTTTGATACCGATATAGTAACATCAGATACCACGCTTTATGCGAAATGGACGGTAAGCGTTTACACCGTTACGTTCAATTCGCAGGGCGGCAGTGCAGTTGCCGAACAACAGATCTACCACAACGATCAGGCAAGCGAACCTGTTGCGCCCACATCTGAGGGGTTCATCTTTAGTGGTTGGTATAAAGAGCCCGAATGCATCAACATTTGGGATTTTGATACTGATATAACGTCCCATGTTACGCTTTACGCAAGATGGGCACTCGACATGAATATGATGGATGATTTGAATGAATTGATTGCTCAGTTGCGCGATAGCATAGACAAGCTAACCCTTGCGAATGAGGCGTTGCAGGGCGACACGGCACGGTTACACACCGATACCTTGCGTTTGTATGAGCAAGTTTTGGAATTGCGAGATACGATTTTTAGTTTAGTAAACGATACTATTCGTTTGTATGACCAAGTTTTGGAATTGCGAGATACGATTTTTAGTTTGGTAAATGATACCATTCGCCTATGCGACACGTTGCATTTGTACGACAGGATATTGGATTTGCAAACCGAAGTCTCAACCTTGCAAACCAACAACAACATTCTACTCGACAGTCTCCGTTGGTTGGATCGTTTGATTGCCGAATGCAACAACCCCAATGTCGCTCTGCAATTCGCATCAGACTTGGAAATCCGCGTGTTCCCCAATCCGATCGTCTCCGAATTGCACGTTATCATATTGAGTAATTTTGCTGAAATAAACGACATCGTTGAGATCTACGACATGACCGGAAAGCGTGTGTTTTTGGCACGTATAGCAAACGGTACAACGGAATTTTCAATCGATATGTCGAACTTTTTATCGGGACAATACATCCTGCGAATTGGAAATCGAATGACCAAAATACTTAAACAATAATTGCCATGAAAAAATCTATAATACTCTCAATCGCCCTAACGACGGCACTCTCCGTCAATGCACAAACGCTGAAAATCCAGGGCGGAACAGCAATCTCGAAATTAGATTGGCAATTGGATCGGATCAATTCTACAACGTCTTTATACGACCAAAATTTGATTGGGCATTCCATCTTTGCAGGAATTGATTACTTTAAGGTTGAGGATTTGTACGGTCGAGAATACTTCAATTTGTCGAGCAATATCGGTATGCTCCGGAAAGGCGGAAAGCACGAAATTTTGTTCTCGGACGAAAACGGTTTGACCGGAGAAACATTGATGGACAAACTGACGTTGGACTATTTGTCCATTAACACGACCATTGATTTGAAACTTCCCATCGGCGAAACTATTTTTCCTTTTGTGAGTTTTGGTCCGAGGTTCGACTACGTATTGAGCCACAGCAAGCATTTCGACATGCTGCAGGAGATGGACGAACTCAAAAAATTTTCGACCGGATTGATACTCGGTGGTGGAATAAAATTCAACATTGGCGAAAGTCTCCAAATCGGACTGCGAGCCGACTACTACTACAACTTCAACGATGTTGCCGATTGGAGAAATCGCAACACCGGAAATGGTGGGAGAATATCGGTCAATACGTTCACCATTGGGTTGAGTGTTGGGTACAGGTTGAATTCTGGTTGGGCTGATTGGGCAGAGCCTGTTTCGGGAGATTTTTAATTCGGAATATCATTTTCGTATATTATCGTATCAAATCGTATCAAAAACATTTGGTTTTTTCGTATTATTTTCGTATCTTTGTGGCTCAAATCGTATCACAATATGGAAAACAACATCTATAACTTCAAATTAAATGTTGATTGGCAACTGATTAACACAATTAGCATGATCGATCGTTTCGATTCCCAATGGACTGCTGTTGAACGCCGAGAAGGGCAAAGTCTAAAACATCTAAAATCTATTGCTACAGTACGTAGTGTTGGGGCATCAAATCGTATCGAGGGAAATAAAATGACCAATGAAGAAGTTGAAGTTTTGCTCAAGAATATAGATATTTCTAAACTTACTGATAGAGATTCGCAGGAAGTAGTCGGTTATTTCGATGTTCTTGATTTGATTTCCGAAAATTATGAAGATATTTCGATAACCGAAAACAGCATCAAAAATTTACATAATACATTGTTGAAGTATAGCACAAAAGATGAATGGCATAGGGGCGATTACAAACAGCATAGTAATTCCGTTGAAGTCGCTTTTGCAGATGGAACTCGACAAATCATTTTTCAGACTACCGAAGCCGGCTTTGCAACTGAAGATGAAGTTAGAAAATCTATTGAATGGTTTAACTCGGAATCAGAAGTGCATAGCATAATTAAAATCGCTGCATTTGTATATGAATTTTTGAGCATACACCCATTTCAAGATGGCAATGGACGAATAAGCCGTTTGCTTTCGACACTTTTATTACTAAAAAATGGTTACAAATGGATTCAATATGTGAGTTTTGAACATGAAATCGAAAGTCGTAAATCAGAGTATTATCAAGCATTGCGAGCGTGTCAGGCACAGCGACCAAACGAAGATATTACCATTTGGATTAACTTTTTCTTGAACGCATTGCGTAATATCCAAAATCAACTGATGGTAAAACTTGAACAAAGTGGCAAAGAATCTCAACTCTCACCTCGTGAAAAAGCAATTTTGACTTTAATTCAAAATTATTCCGGTATTAAATCCAGTGAGATTTCCGAAAAATTAGATATTCCAAGCCCAACCGTAAAACGTATTTTATCTGAACTACAAAATAAAGATGTGATTGAGAAACAAGGTCGAGGTCGAGGAACAATTTATTTGTTAAAAACATAGTAATAAAAAAGCCCCAATCTCCCTGTTCGGCGGCGATTCCTATCGCTGTTATTTATTGTAGGGGCACAAAATTTTGTGCCCCTACAAGTATTCGTGACAACCGCCGTAGGGGCGACGCATGCCTCGTCTCTAAATATATCTAAAACATATCCCCTAACTTTTCTCGAATGTCTTTCTCGTTGGGCAACAGATGGCGATATTCTTTGGGTAGCAGTGTAGTGGTTTGATAGGTCGCTACACCGATGGGTTGTATGCTGGTTTTCAGTGAGTATTCCACAACGGTTCTGTTTTTCTCTTGACAGATGATGATCCCAATGGAATCGTTCTCGTTGGGCAGCCTTACGGTATCATTCAAAACAGATAGGTAGAACTCCATTTTGCCTTTGTATTCAGGCATAAATTCCCCCATCTTTAACTCCACCGCCACCAAGCATTGCAGTTGCCTATGATACAGCAGCAAGTCAATAAAATACTCTTTATCATCCACTTGCAAACGAAACTGATTGCCCACAAACGTGAACATATTTCCCATCTCCAACAGAAAATTACGAATATTTTTCACCAGGGCGTTCTCTAATTCCTGTTCCGAATACTCGTTGTGCAAGCCTAAGAACCCAAACGAATACTCGTCTTTTATGGCAAGGTGTGCATCTTTTTTTC
>WRKV01000152.1 GCA_009777915.1 Bacteroidales bacterium
TTCTCCGCGAGCCACCGAACCAAAAATCCCCATCTTCTTAATTTCGTATTCTTTACCATGCTCGGCTACGAACTTGCGAAGAGTATCTACATAATGTTCCTTTGTGTTCATTTACTATTATAATTTAACGCTGCAAAAATAACACTTTTTTTGGTATGAAAAAAATATTTGATGCTTTTTTGAAAAAAAAATCGTCATCTTCAAAAAAAATTTTCAAAGTTATAACACATTTGTTTTTCCCGGATATAGTGAAGGAAATTTTAGTCTGCACCTTTCGCATAGATTTTGATTGCGTCTATTTCAAAGACAATGAACGGGCGCGGCAAACGACAAACGACAATCGCTACGGCTTTTTTTGTGGGATGCAAATGCTATTTTGATGAAATTCTTGTTTGCAACGCAGTAGCAAACGCCATTTTGGAAAAAATCTTGTTTGCGACGCGGTCGCAAACGCCAATTTGGAAAATTTCTTATTTGCGACGCGGTCGCAAACGCCAATTTGGAAAATTTCTTGCTTGCGACGTGGTAGCAAACGCCAATTTGGAAAATTTCTTGCTTGCGACGCGGTAGCAAACGCCAATTTGGAAAATTTCTTGCTTGCGACGCGGTAGCAAGTGTGATATTTTTTTCGTCCTTGCTATTTCACGTATAATGGGCATTTGAAATTTAGCGAATTTATTTCCGAGTGGCACAAAGACCTTCAACGAAGCGTATAAAATACGGAAAGAATGATTAGAGAGGGTCATGCGTAAAACTCATTGAAGCACAATAAAAAAAAAGAGCATCAACCTGACTTCGGCTAATGCTCTTGGTTTACAAAAACAATGAACAAAACTCGTATTTCCTGAAAACTAACAAAAACTAATTAAAAAAGTATCTTATACTGAACTGTATTCTATACGTTGCTGCTGCTCCTGTTGATTTTCGGAATGTTTCGGTGGGCAGGTCGTTTGAGCCCGACATAGGATTTAGATTGAAGGTGGGTATCACCGCTCCGGTTGGGGTAACTTGATTTGCATTCGTCATCGCCAACAACGACGTTTGGTTTGCTGCCCATCCCGTTCCCCATTCTGAATTTAGCAAATTGCTTGCATTTACGATGTCCATTCCAAGTTGTATCGTATGCGCTGAATTTCCAACATTGAAATTAAAATCTTGTGTAAACTTGACATCGAAGCGATGACGCCATGGGAACACCAATGCGTTCTTCTCGGCATACTGACCCTTACGTGTTTTCAGATACGGGTCTTGCTCAATGTATGCCCAAAAAGCATCGCTCTGCTCTTGTGCCGTGTGCGTAACATTACCGCCTGATACTCTGTCTACAAAAATTATGTCATTGCGGTCTTTTGGCACGTATATCAGATTGTTGCCACCTCCGTCATTTACGATGTTTGTGGTGTATCTGTATGATGTTCTTCCATTGTTGCTACCGGCGTAAAATACAGAAGTGGTGAAGCCTTTGTGTCTAAACGTGAGTGCGCCTACTATGCTGTTTGGGTCTACAAAGCTCGAATGTCCCAATTCGGGGGTGTTTCCGCCGTGTACTGTTTGCAGTCCGCTCCACACCGAGCTCATCTGGTCGCCACCGCCGTCGTGCAGGCTCTTCGCCCACGAGCGCGTATACGCTATCATTGCGGAAAGCCCTTCCCACACGGGTTTTTCTACTTTGAATGTAAGCGAACTGTAATATCCGTTTCCTTTGGTAACGTTTTTCACTACGTATGGGGTTGCTCCGTTAGCCCCGGTTTCCGTCGGCTGTCCGTTAGCGTCAAGACGATGTGTAAACCGTGCGGCTCCGCTGGGATACATCAACCGATTGTCTGAATAGCCCGGAATATTCATAGCCACCGGGTCAACCATGCCGTCCCTGTAAGCTAAAACAGCGTTGATGTCCTTGTTTACCACCCCTTCAATGCTTGCATTTATCCCCATTGGCAACTTGAAATCAACGGCAAGCGATGATTTCCAAGCCGATGGGAATTTGAAGTCGGGGTCCATCACGGTAAATCCTCCGGTAGGTATCGTTGTTCCTACTTGGGGCTGCACATCAGGCAGATATGCTCTGGGGTCTGGGTTGAACGGACCAGGCACATCGTCGCCCGTGTAAATCATCGTGCTTTGTATCATGCCTGCATTGCCCGACTGCGAACAAATCCACACAAAGGGAAGACGCCCCGCGAATATTCCCGTTCCGCCACGCAACACGACTTGACGGTCGCCCAGCACATCAAAGTTGAACCCAAGACGAGGCGAAATCAAAAGACGCGTTTTGGGCATGACAGAGGTGTCGTAAAAAGTGCCATTAAAATCGAGTTCAGAAACCATCGGATGCTTTATCAATCCTTCGGGATGCTCCGGATAAATGGGCAAATCGAAACGCATGCCTAACGTGAGATTTAGGCGGTTGCTCAACTTCATTTCGTTTTGCAGATAAAAACTCAACTGGTCGAACTTAAAACTTGGAAATGCCTGCGCATATCCGGGCGTGTTCGAAAACGTGATAGTATAATGTGTTGGCAACTCGCCGTTTACGAAATCATCCCACGTATCGAAGACGTACCAGCCAGTACCAGCCTGCATAAATCCATTTTTTATGTGGTTCATTTCATAGTTCAAACCAAAAGTAAAGTTGTTAATACCTCTATGATAGGTGGTTTCGTTTGTTATGTTGTATGTATTTACTTCGCGCAGGTTGCCGAACGAAAATAACTCGGTTCCGAAAGAAGTAAACGCATCCCCATCTTTTCTGATGTCTACGAATGGGAAATCAATATTTCCGCCTGTGCTTCTTGGCTCGTTCTGAAACGACCACGAAAAACGCAGAGTATTGTTGAGCAATCCGTTCATAAACCGCGAGTTCACCTCTGCCGACAGGGAAGAAAAATTTCGTTCCTGAAAATATCCGCTGTTTTGAAACCACATAGCGCTCATGTTTTGGCGGTTAAGGTTTGGCGGGTTGGTAGGCGAATTGGAAGTGGACGGCAGCGCAGGGTCTTTGCGTGTCATGTAACTGTAACGTACATTTATTTTATGATTGTCGTTAATGTTCCAGTCTACGCGCGTCAAAAATTTCATTAGCGGACTGTCAAACGAATATCCCTGATAAGGTCCTGTTTCGTATCCGTATGTTTCTTTGAGATATCTGCTAACCATATCCATTTCGGCAGCCGTAGGGCGGGCTATGTTGTTTGCGTTGTTTGCCACTCCGTCTACCGATGCTACACGCGCGGGTCCGGGCGCGACGTTGTTTTCGTTTTCATAGTTTACGAAAAAGAACAGTTTGTCTTTCACAACCGGTCCTCCGAGCGTAACGCCGTATATATTCGTTTGCGCAGGGTCGTGAACAAAGAAGACATCTCCAACTTTGTTTCCGCGCAGTCGCTCGTCGGTTCTGTAATGATACGCCGAGCCTCTAAACTGGTTTGTGCCCGATTTTGTGACGGCATTGACGGTTGCTCCGATAAATCCGCTTTGTCGCACATCGTAGGGCGTGAGGCTGACAGAAATCTGCTCAAGCGCATCGATTGATATAGGCGTTCCGTTTCCGGGCAAATTTCCGCCTATACCAAATGCGTTATTGAACGCCGCGCCATCAACGGTGATGAAGTTCTGTCGCGAGTTGCCGCCGCCTATCGATTGCCCGTTAGCTTGGGGCGTCAGGCGTATCATGTCGTTGATACTGCGGGTGATAGTGGGCATGCTTGCCATTTCTCTCGACGTAATACTCGTGATTGCGCCGGCGCGTTCGCTGTGCATGTTCGACGGTCCCGTCACTCCAACTATAACGACTTCGCCGAGGCTTTGGCTGTCTTCGTCAAGATGTGCGTTCAACGCATACACATCGCCCAACACGAGCATAATGTCGTGATGCTCTTGCGTTTTGTAGCCAACAAACGAAAACGATATCGTGTACGGACCTCCCGGACGCAGGTTCAACACGCGATAATCGCCTCTACCGTCGGCAACTGCTCCCGTCCGTGTTCCGGTGGGAAGATGGGTAACCGTTATAGTAGCGCCCGGAAGCGCCCCGCCGCCATCGGAAACATTGCCGCTCAACACCGATGTGGTTACCTGCGAATAAACAGTCTGATAAGACATTAACAGACACAAAAACGTAATTTTCAAAAGATTACCTACTTTACTCATAATGTAACTAAATTTTAAATTTGACATTTGATTTATTAAAAATTTGGCACAAAAGTAGGGTGGTAATGTTACAAAAGTTTTACGAAAAAGTTAATTTTTGGTTAAAAAAAAATTGTCTCGTTGCATTTCAAATTGTCGCTACAAAAGATGTATATCTGGAGGATACACTGATTTGACGGATTTGACGGATTATCACTGATTTTTTGAAAAAATCCGTGAACATCAGTTTTATCAGCCCAATCCGTGTATCCCCAGAAATATAAACAAAAACGACAATTTGCAATGCACCCCGCTACAAAAGATGGATATCTGGAGGATACACTGATTTGACGGATTTGACGGATTATCACTGATTTTTTGAAAAAATCCGTGAACATCAGTTTTATCAGCCCAATCCGTGTATCCCCAGAAATATAAACAAAAACGACAATT
>WRKV01000153.1 GCA_009777915.1 Bacteroidales bacterium
CCTTTGGAGGGGTGGCACGAAGTGCCGGGGTGGTCATAAACCCCTCGCCAGCGATGGTCATAAACCACCTCCCGGCTTCGCCGTACTCCTCCAAAGGAGGAGAATTTTTTGCCCTACGCTATTGATTACGCCCTTTCAGGGCAGGGGTTGGGCGTGATACCCGCCCGACGGCGATTGAATCGCCGCCGAACGGCGAGAAATAGTAAATAGGAAATTGTTAAATAGTAAATTTTTTCGTATCTTTGCAAAAAATTTGATTATGAAAAAAATTATTTTTCTTTTAACCTTGATCTTTGCAACGTTTGTTTTGAACGCACAAACACGGAGTGGAAGTGTTAGTGATATCCGGAGAAATCAATCTAATCAGACCAATCAAAACACGCAAAACACGCAAAACACCAATAAACCCAAAGGTTTTCAAAAAGAAAATTTGCGACTTGGAGGAACTTTTGGTTTGGCATTCGGAACCATTACCGCAATAGATATTTCGCCTTTGGTAGGCTACCAGTTCACGCCGATGTTTCAAGGAGGGGCGAGTGTTATCTACAACTACTACTCCGATGCACGATGGAGTCCGCGTTTCACCATGAGTACCTATGGTGCAGCCCCCTATCTCCAATTCAGACCCATCATAGGCTCTTTCAGAAACGTCTTTTTTCATGCCGAATATGGCATTTTGAATCACGACATCAACCGTTCACCTCTTCTACCTGAAGTGCGCGAATGGCTGCATTATCCAATGATTGGAGGAGGTGCTTTTTTGCCGATTGGACCCAACGGGGGGCTAACGATTTCGCTACTTTGGAATTTGAACGAAACGAACAAATCCCTTTACGCAAACCCTATCCTTCGAATAGGTTTTTCGTTCGGAATCTAAAAAAGATATTACAAGTTATTAACAATTTGGTCTATGTTTCAAAATAATTGCGTATTTTTGCGGTGTTGTTAAATTTTAACCGTAAAAATCAAAAAACAAAAAAACACATGGAAGACATGGATCGTGGCAAAGAGGAAATTTATTCCAAAGCCATCAGAGCAGGCAAACGCACGTATTTTTTGGACGTGAAAGAGATGAAGTCGGGCGACCGTTACTTGGCAATCACCGAAAGTAAACGCAAGTTTCTCGACGAACAAGGTAAATTTGTTTATGAAAAACACAAAATTTTCCTGTATCAAGAGGATTTTGAGAAGTTCATTAAAGGATTAACGCAAACCGTTAATTTCATTAACACCGGAGAACTTCCTCCCGAAGAGCCGGAAGAACAAAATTTTTCGCGAGACAGCGGAAACACCTATACCGCGAAAGTTGACGATATAGATTTCGGCGTGTAAAAAATGAATTTTTTGTCATTTTTGATATCTCCCGATGGGCTCGGCATTATTGCTGTTCTCTTGGTCAGCACTTGGGCTGCACGGTTGGTATTAAAAAAATACAAACCTCAAGCGGTACTTTTTCTGGGAGGAATTATACTGCTTGTGTTGGTTATTTTGATCAATTGGATTTGGGGACAACCTACGGAAATCATTGGTAATCCTAACCTTCCACCCGATCATGTTTTTAATCGAGCGAAATCGTTAGGCAATCCGTTTTTGGATATTTTTGCCGGAAAAGAACGAATTTTCAGCACCCGAATCGCCGGACTCGGACTCATCATCATGTCGGTGATGGGGTTTGTGAAATACATGGATTCTATTGGGGCTAACAAGGTTTTGGTTCGCATCGGTGTTAAGCCGTTGCAATTTTTCAAGTCGCCTTATTTTGTCTTGGTTTTGGCGTTTTTACTCGGACAAGCGATGAAAATGGCGATTACCAGTGCGGCAGGATTGGGTGTACTTTTGATGGCAACGATGTATCCGATTTTACTCAAACTCGGTGTGTCGAAAGCCGCTGCTACGGCGGTGATTGCAACAACAGGCTGTATTGATTTGGGTCCTGCTGCGGGAACGAATGTTGCCATCGTGGAAGCTGCCGGAATCCTGACTTCCGATGGAAAAGCCGACGTTGCTCGATATTTTATCAAATACCAACTTCCGGTTGCATTGCCGATTATTACGGTGGTAGCCATATTGCATTTTTGGGTTCAACGATGGTTTGATAAAAAAGATGGTTATAGCATTAGATTCGACCAAACCGTTGAACAAACCAATCCTGAGGACGAAGTTCGCAAGCCGTCTTACTACGCACTTCTTCCGCTATTGCCGTTGTTGCTGGTGTTTACGTTCAACGAAATGGTAATTTTGCAAATCAACAAAGGTTTTTCGGCGATGGGTTCATCGTTTGAATTTCCGGTGAAAACGATGGGATTGGTAGCCGCCATTTTGTTGAGTGTGTTTGTTGCGATGTTGGTAGAATACCTTCGTTCGTTCAATGCGAAAAAAGTTTTTGAAAGTATTCAAACGGTTTTCGATGGTATGGGATTTGCGTTTGCAACAGTCGTTACATTGGTTATTGCCGGCGAAGTTTTTGCTACCGGATTGTTATCCACAGGAGCCATCGGCACACTCTTGAATGCCTCTACTGATGCGGGAGCCGGCGTAGTTCCGGTTACCGTTTTCATGCAAAGTTTAATCACCGTATTCAGTATTTTGATGGGTTCGGGCGATGCGGCGATATTTTCATTTATGAGCGTTGGTGCCATGGTTGCTCAACATTTCGATGTGGAAGCGATTTCGGTGATTATGCCTATGCAAATCAGCAGTTCGCTCGCACGTTCGTTTTCACCGATAACAGCGGTGGTGGTTGCTGTTTCTGCCATTGCAGGATTAAATCCTGTTGAAGTCGTGAAACGAACCGCCATTCCGATGATTGGCGGATTGATCACACTCACGATTGTGAACATTATTCTTTTCTTGTAAACTTGTTAGATAGCGAAATTTATCTTGGTAAAAAACGGTTGTCAATTTTTTTTTGAAACTACAATTTTTCTTTCAAAAATTTTCCGGTAATAGATGTTTTTGATTTCACGATTTGTTCGGGAGTGCCTTCGAAAACGATGTGTCCGCCGTGGATTCCGCCTTCGGGACCCATGTCGATGATATGGTCGGCACACTTGATCAGATCGAGGTGGTGTTCGATCACGATAACCGTGTGTCCCTTGTCTATCAAGGCGTCGAACGATTCCTTGAGTTTGTGTATGTCATGAAAATGCAAGCCGGTTGTGGGTTCATCAAAAATGAAAAGCGTAGGTTTGTCGGTTACGCCTTTCGTTAAAAAGTATGCCAATTTCACACGCTGTGCTTCGCCACCGGAGAGGGAATTGGAGGATTGTCCGAGTTTGAGATAGCCCAATCCCACGTCCTGCAAAGGTTGCAATTTTGCGATGATATTATTTTCAACGGTTGACGATTTTCCCGCCGTAAAAAATTCCAATGCATCATCTATGGTCATGTCCAAAATTTCAGAGATATTTTTGTCGCGATATTTGACCTCTAAAACCTCGTCTTTGAAACGCGTGCCGTGGCATTCCTCGCAGACCAAATACACGTCTGCCATGAATTGCATTTCAACTTTGATTTGCCCTTCGCCTTGGCAGGTTTCGCAACGTCCGCCTTCAACATTGAACGAGAAAAATCCGGATTTGTAATTTCGATTTTTCGCCAAAGGTTGACTCGCAAATAAATTTCGAATATCGTCAAACGCTTTCACGTATGTCGCCGGATTCGAGCGACTGGAGCGACCAATCGGATTTTGATCGACCAATTCCACATCGGCAATACGATTGTAATCACCCAAAATTTTGTCGTATTTTCCGTACGCATGACCATAACCTCCAAACATTTTTTTCAGTGCCGGATACAGCGTTTGCTTGACTAACGTTGTTTTTCCGGAACCACTAACACCGGTTATCAAGGTTAAAATTCCGAGAGGAAATTTCACGTTCAAATTTTGCAAATTGTGTTCGCATGCACCTTTCAGTTCAATATAATCCGTCCATTTTCTGCGGAATGTGGGGGTAGGTATCTCGCGAATGCCCTGTAAATATTCGCATGTCAGCGAAACATTATTATCGGTGCGAGGTGTACCATGTGGCGCAGCTATCGTGCACCGTGCACCGTGTACCGTGTACCGTTCATCTTCAATTTTCCCTTGAAAAACAACCCTTCCCCCTTGCGAGCCTGCCAACGGTCCGATGTCGATAATTTCATCTGCCGAACGAATAATTTCCTCATCATGTTCAACAACGATTACGGAATTTCCTAAATCACGAAGTTGTTTCAATACATGAATCAAACGTTCGGTATCACGACCATGCAAACCAATGCTCGGTTCGTCCAAAATATACATAGAGCCAACCAATGCGGAACCTAATGATGTCGCGAGATTGATGCGTTGTGCCTCTCCGCCGGAAAGCGAATTGGACAGACGATTCAACGTTAAATAATTCAGTCCTACGTCCATCAAAAACTGCAACCGAGAATTGATTTCTTGCAGGATTCTTTTTGCAATCATCGCTTCGTGTTCAGGCAGTTTTAGTTTTTTGAAAAACAATTGCAATTCATCAATCGGCATCAACACTAAGTCTTGGATATTTTTTTTATTGATTTTCACGTAACCCGCGTCTTTCCTCAATCTCGTGCCTT
>WRKV01000154.1 GCA_009777915.1 Bacteroidales bacterium
ACGTCCAACCGATACCTGTCGAAGGCGGGTTGATCTCGGCAAGGTCGATGATATAGCTCGGCTGATGAATGTGCAGGTCGTTGCCTTGGATTTCCAACACGTGCAGACGATTGGCGAGGGCAAAACTTGGGCTATACGGCGCACCTCCTGCCACGGCAACGCCTGTGTGTACGGTGTCGGGAAAGGCAAGGGTGTAGGTTTGCGTGGGTGCAAAATCGGTGTCAACACTGAGTTGATTCGCACCTGCAAGGCGGATGTTGCCCTTGAGGGTGGGGCTGTTGCTGAGTTCGATAACAGGCGGGATGTCGGTTGTTTTCTCCCATTGCCAAAGGGCATTCGCATTGGGGTTGACCACCTCTATCGTTCCTCCGTTGATTTTTATTTTTCCATCTCGCAGTCGGCTGTGAATGGCTATTGAGTTTATATTGTCGGTAGAGTTATAGATATTGGCTACCCTTCCTCCGCTGATTTCAAGTCGGGCATTTGCATCAAATGTGCCGAAAGCGGGCGGGTCTGCTTCGAGATAGATTACCCCTGATCCGGCTTCATTGGAGTTGTTGTTCGCAATAATTTCCGCATCGCCCGAGATGTGAATGCGACCTTTTGATAGGGAGTGGATGGCGGCATAATTGCCGGAGGATTGCACTTTTCCTGTGGGAACCCACAGTTCTGCATCTGCACCACCTGCGAAGTTAATGGTATAGCCGGCGCCGGTGTTGGTCAATTCGCCTGTGCTGACTAACATTCCGCTCGATGCCGAGAAACGGATTAACGCATACGGGCCGAACTCCGATACACCAACTTCACCTTGCAGTTTTCCGGAAAGGATAACATAATCCTTTCCGCCGGTGCCGCTAATTGTAATCTGTTGAGTCATTCCCACATCCAACACGTCTGTTCCGTTGCCAAAGCGTATTCGGCAGGCAAGGAGTTCGGTTCTTCCACTTGCATCGGTTAAGATGGCACTGACAACCGTTGATATCGACCCTACGTTTGTGGCGTTTGCGACAGGTTCATCGCCGCCTGCAGTAGTATGGAATACGGCGGAGTAGGTGTTTGCTGTGGTGCCTGCTGTAATCACGTAGATAAAATCCTCGATGGTGTTGTAGAGTTTACAGCCGCCTGTGGTTACCCACGTGCCGTAGCCCGGCTTGTCGTGGTTGATGGTGCCGTAGTTTCGGACGATGGCTTGGTTACAAACGGACACACCTTGGGCTATACTTAGGGTTTGGTTGGGTCTGATGATGAGGTCGTTTCCTTCGGGTAGGGTTAGGTCTGCGGAAACCGTTACGTGGTCGCCGTAGAAATAGCCCGGATAGCCGTAGACAAAGAAAATACCTTTTCGAGGTGTTGGGATGGGCTGTACGGATGTTGCAAAAACAACAACATCACCATCGAAGATGAGGGTTGCACTCGAGCCGTTTACCGAGCCTGTGTAGAGGTTGCCCGCTCCGGTGAGGGTGGTGGTTGCAGTACCCGACACGAATATACTTGGCGTGCTACCGTTTGCGGTTACGGTGTTGTTTCCCGAAAGGGTTAGGGTGGAGGCGTTGCCGAGGGTTAGGGAGGCTATGCTGTAGTTGTTTCCGATGATGGTGGCGTTGTGCAGGACTGCGTTTACGCCGTTCTGTACAATTACACATCTGCGGTTGGCAGCGTTGCTACCGGTGATGATGACGTTGCCATTGATGCTGTATGCGCCATCGCCTGCGGCGTTGTAGGTCCAAAGGGGTTCGTTGTTAGAGGGTGCTTCGGCGAGGTCGAGGATGTATTTGCCAAATATGTGAAACACCGGATAGCCGTTGTTTACGGCATTTCCGACGATCCACCAATGGGTCTGGAAGTCCCAACCTGCATTGGTGAAAGTGCTTGCCGTTTTCATTTCGTCGGTGGTTTTTCCCGTGCCTTTGCCTGTGTCATCACGTCCGGAAACTTGCTTGTCGTAGAACGAATTTCTCACGGTTCCGTTGAGGTTGTGACCTACCAAGCCACCGAATGGCGAGCCTTCTCCGATCACCTGTCCTGCTGCGTAGCATTGCTCTATTCGGGCGTTGTAGTTATAGCCCACCAAGCCGCCTACGGCTGCCGCTCCGACAGTTCCGGTGCGGGTTACAGTAGCCGTAGAGTAGCAACGTGTGATGGTGCTTTGCGAGATATTGCCTGCACCGTTATGACCTATCAAACCGCCTACATTGCCTGTGCCTGTAACCGTTCCCGACGAGTAGCAGTTTTCGATGTTGCCATAGTTGTAGGCGACCAATGCACCTACACCGCTTGCTCCGACGATGTTTGCATTGACTATACCCACGTTTCGTATCGTAGCACTTACCTCAGTGGCTCGAAACAGCCCTTGATAGTTTGCACCGGAGTTGTTGATGTACAGCCCGCTGATGGTAAAGCCAGCCCCATCGAAGTTTCCGTAGAAATCCGTGTTTGAGGGTTCACCTATAGGTGTCCAAGGTTGGGTACTTCCCCCGAGGTTGATGTTAGCACCGAGCCTGAAATGCTTGTTGGCGTGCAGGCTACCGAGGTAGTAGTTGACGAGTTCTAACTGAGCCCGGTCGGTGATGACCCATGGGCTGGATGCTGTTCCGTTTCCGGATGTAAAGCCTTGTGCGGAGATTGTTGTTGTTGCCGTTGTCAAGCAGAGGGCGATTGCGATTAGCAGGTGATTGCGTTTCATAGTTTAATTGTGAGATTTATTAGATATTAGATATTAGAGTTTAGATATTTTTGAGTTTTTTGGTTAGGGTTTTGGTTGTGGCTTTTAGTATTTTTAGTAATTCCAAAGCCTCTTCGTTAATGGATTCGTATTCCTTTTTAGTAAGATATTTAGTTTGAAATAACAAGTCTAACCAAAATAGGGTTTCGGCACTTTCTTTTAATGAAATATAGACTTTTGCCAAGAAGTCCTTTTCACTTATGGCATATTCGGATTCTGCTAAATTTGCACCTATGCTCGTACCGCTACGTAGTAATTGCTTTGACAGTACATACTCTTTCTTTTTATCACATAAATGTTTGTAAAGATTCACTATTCGTACCGCAAACTTTTTGCTTTTACTTTTCGCCGTATTCTCCATATTTTTATATAAGTTTCATAACAATATCTAAACTCTAATATCTAAAAAAAAACCGCATCGGAACAATTCCGACGACGGTTTTAGATTTTTTTTTGGTATTAATTTTTTCAAAGGGCGTGAAAAATTTCTGCAAAGTTACAAAAAAAATTTGAAAAATCAAAATTTTTTTTGCGGCATCGTGCCTACAGAAACCAATTAGCAAGTTGAATGCTTTCTATATTTTTGAAATGCTTTACATTGTTTGTTACCAGAATTAAGTCGTTTGCAATAGCAGATGCCCCAATAATAAGGTCAAACTCATCGTGCACAGGCATACCCATTTTTCTCAATCGAACTTTTTCTTTTGCATAAGTATCAACTACCGCAGCAACAGGGATAACCTTCAAGCCGGATAAAAACACATCAACCGCATCATGATGCTTTTTAGGGTTATTGCTGTTTTCCGCACCGTAACGTAATTCAAGAACGGTTATCTCGGAAATGCAACAACAGTCACGCCATGGTTCGTCAACGAAGTGATTGAAATCAAGTTTTCCTCTTAGGAAAAATACACAGCTGCTGGTGTCCAAAAGATAACGCATCATAACACGAGCTCTCTATTGCGAAAAGCTCTATCTGCTCTTAGTTCGGAGCAAATGTCTTCCGGCGTTTTGTCCATATCCGCCCACCCTCCAAAAGAAGTATCAACAGCAGGGATTTTCATTTTTACGTTGGGTGCCAAAACCTCATAAGTTGGAAATACCAAAATCTCTAACTCTGTACCGATGTATCTGTCCGGTATAGGTACACTAATTAGATTACTGTCCGGTCTGTAAACTGTACGTAGCATTTTTGTAGGTTTTGAAATGAACTGCAAAGTTACAAAAAAATTTTGAAAAATCAAAATTTTTTTTGCGGCACCGCCGAACGGAGAATTACGCTCCACTCGGTTTAGGAATGTCCAATTGTTTGCAGATAAGCGTACACAAATCAGTATCTATATCTGCGTGACGAGGGATAGTTGATAGATTTCCCGCATATCTTCAAGATGAAGTTCCAATGCGTCTGCGATATTTTCCTTTAACTCGGATATACTCAATCCTTGCGTGAATACCGCCGGCAACTCTTTCAACTGACCGATAAGAAATCCGTCTTGTCCTTGCTTTACGACCAATGTATATTTCATATCAATATCCTTTTTTTCCGTTGTGCAAAGTTACAAAAAAAATTTGAAATAACAAAAAAAAATTGTAACTTTGCACATATTTTGC
>WRKV01000155.1 GCA_009777915.1 Bacteroidales bacterium
CGCTCTTTCCCGCGTGTATAGGGCACTACGCAGTATGCACAAAAATTTTCACAACCGCGCATGATCGCAATAAATGCCGAAACCTGATTATCATCCAAACGGACAGGTTCGATTTCCGCATAAGTCTCATCCTCTGAAAGCAGCACGTTTACTGCTCTTTCGCCACTTTCGACAGCACTCAACAAATTTGGTAAATCGCGATAAGCATCAGGACCCACCACCAGATCCACCGACTGCTGCAACTTCATCAGCTCCTCTTTCAAACGCTCGGCCATACAGCCTAAGATGCCAATTTTCAAGTGCGGTTTTTTCTTCTTCATAAACCCAAATTCCTGAAGACGGTTGAGCACACGCTGCTCGGCATTGTCGCGAATAGAGCAGGTGTTGATCAAAATAATATCCGCCTCCTTGTAATTCTCAACAGGCGTGTAACCCGCGGAAATCAAGACAGAGCGCACGATCTCACTGTCAGAGAAATTCATCTGACAGCCGTAGGTTTCTGTGAAAAAGGTTCGATTCATTTTGCAAAGGTAACAGATGTCATTCGGAATCCATTGATTTTACTACTTTCTTCCATATTTTTCTATTGTTAAAATGAGTCATAAATGACTTTTTTGTTTTTAATTGGCTCTTCCGAAAGACGCTGTTTCTCTCGGAAAAGAACGAATGATTTTACAAAGATACGATTTTTTTTCGACATAAAAAAGTTTTGTTTCCATACAAAAAAAATCCTATCAAATTCACAAATTTTCCGTATCTTTGCAAAACGAAATATATTTCAAAATGCAAAGCGATCATTTTATTACCAATACCGGCGAGAAATCGCTCGGTAAAACATTAAATAACATACTACCCAAAACGGAAACACTTGACTTTTTAGTTGGCTATTTTTATTTTTCCGGTATCGAACAATTACGAGATAATATCGCAGACAAAAAAATGCGAATTTTGGTTGGTATGGATATGGACAAAAAATTTCTTGGAAAATTAACAGATGTAGATTTTGAAGTCCGAAAACAACGTTCGTCAAAGCAAGCCATACGAAAAGAATTTATGGAATCTTTGACCGAAATTATCAATACAACCGACCTCCTCGAAACTGATAAAACCGAAGAAACTTTTAACATCTACTACAAAAAAATAAAAGACGGAACGCTCGAAATCCGCAAAACCAAAGACCCTCACCACGCCAAAATGTACATTTTTTCGTTCAAAGAATCGGAAACCGAAAATGGCGACACACTCGGCAGAGTGATTACAGGATCAAGCAATCTAACGTATAGCGGTTTGGAGGGACAAAACGAAATCAATGTTCAGTTTTATAGAAATACCGAATACAAAGATGCGAAAAGCATTTTTGAAACACTTTGGGACGATGCCGTTGTTATTGCCGATAAAGACCATATCAATGAGTTTGAAGATGGCGTTATCAAACATATTTGGTTGGAAAAATTGCCGAGCCCATATTTGCTTTATATTCGTTGCCTTTACGAGTATTTTCACATTGATACGTCCAAACGAATACGAACGCCACGAGATATTACAAAAGATAGATTTAGCAATCTAAAATATCAAATTGATGCAGTAAGATTGGCAATTTCAACCATCGAAAAACACAACGGAGTTATCGTTTCCGACGTGGTTGGATTGGGAAAAAGTATTATCGGCTCTGCGGTTGCGAATAACTTAAACCTTAAAACCATTGTTATCGCACCTCCCCACCTCGTTCCGCAATGGAAAGATTATATGAACGATTTTCGGGTGTCGTATTCGGAAGTGTTGAGTCGTGGAAACATTGAAAAGGCATTGGAGTATTATCGTGAAAAGTCTGATGATGGCGATAAATGGCTTATCATTATTGATGAAGCACACAATTATCGCAACGAATTTACGCAGGATTACGGAATGTTGCACGAACTTTGTCAAGGAAACAAAGTGATATTGCTTACGGCAACGCCTTTCAACAACCAACCTGCTGATATTTATTCGTTGCTCAAATTGTTTCAAATTCCTACAAAATCCACGTTGCAAACTTGTAATAATTTGGGACTTGAATTTAGAGATTTGATTAGCAAATACAAGACTTTGAAAAAAGACCAAAAAGATAAAAAACTGACCGATTCGGAAGTTGAACATGAAATTAAAAAAATCTCGGATCGCATACGAGGAATTATTCAACCTTTGATTATTCGCCGTTCTCGTTTGGATTTGAGAAGCATACCGGAATATGACAAAGATATAAAAGAACAGGGCGTTGATTTTTCAGAAGTTGATGATCCGCAGTTGGTAGATTATGCATTGGGCGACCTTTCCGATTTGTATATTTCAACACTTCAACGCATTTCTCCAAAAAGCGATATGTCTGCGTATGTTGAATATCTTGACACAGAGGAGGACGAAATAGATACGTTTAAAGATGATGAAGATTTGCCGGAAAACACATTCAAAGCCGCACGATACAAGCCAATTACATATGTTCCCGAAAAGCATTTTGAAGCCGTTATCAAAGAAATAGAAGATACCAATCTCGACTTCAATTTGTTCAGAGGTGCATCTCGAAATTTGGCTTCGTTTATGCGGACTTTGTTGGTGCGAAGATTTGAAAGTTCGCAATATGCTTTCAAAATTTCTCTTGAAAACATACTTAACCATTGTATAAATGTAAAAAAATGGATTGCAAAACGTGATGCTGTTCCAATCTACAAAAAAGGGTTTTTGCCCGATATTCAACAGATGTACGACAATAACTCAGACACATTTCTTTCTGCTGATGAAATGATGGAAGCCGAAGTTGCGAAACTGCAAACCAAAGGACTTTTTGAACTGAAGACAAAATATCTAACAGACGATTTTTTCACAGATTTGGACTCCGACATCAAGTTGTTGCAAGAGTTGAAAGATGAATGGGACAAAGTTACGAATGACCCGAAAGCGGACGAATTTAGAAAAATTTTGAAAAAGCAGTTGAAAAATGACCCTAACCGCAAAATTGTTGTGTTTAGTCAATTTGCTGATACCGTTGCATCGCTTAAAGAAAAACTTGACGGACTTCCTGTTTTTGCCTATACATCGGGCGATTCAACTCCTGCCAACAAAAACACCATTCGAGAAAATTTTGATGCAGGATTGGACGAAAAACGGCAAAAAGACGATTATCAAATTTTGATTGCAACAGACGCTATTTCGGAGGGCTACAACCTGCATAGAGCCGGAGCGATTTTCAACTATGACATTCCCTACAACCCAACACGAGTGATACAGCGAATTGGTCGTATCAATCGTATCAATAAAAAAATGTTCGAGAAGTTGTATATCTACAACTATTTCCCGTCAGAATTGGGCGAAAGCGAAATCCGTGTTAAAGAAATTACAACGCTAAAAATGGCGATGATTCACGCCATTATGGGCGAAGATACAAAAATTTTGACCAAAGACGAAGAACTTAAAAATTTCTTTGCACAACAATACAAAGATTTGATTGCAAATGATGAAAAAAAATCTTGGGACACCGATTTTCGCACAGAACTTCACTCGCTTGTCGACAGAGAGATTATGAAAGAAGCGTTATCACTGCCGTTACGTTCAAAAGTCCGCAGACGAACATCGTTGGAACAAGAGGGCGTTTTGGTTTTCTCGAAATTCGGAAACGACTTTGTTTTCAAAATGTCAGACCCCAACGGCAAAGCCGAAGATATTACGCCCGAAAAAGCCTTCAACTATCTCAAAGCCGACAAAGAGGAAAAGGGATTAGAAGTTTCAAAGGATTTTAATAAAATCTACGATGTAGTAAAAAATTCGTTGTTTGAACCCGACAACAAAAGCGAAACCGACAAAATCAAACGTGAAGCACTCGACAAAATTCGCAAAATAATCCAAGAAAAATCTTGCCCAATGGGTTTTTTGGAAGATTTGAAAACTGCCATTGAATACGATGCCGTTTCCGGTTACGCACTCCGTTCTATCAACCGACTGAAACCAAAAGATTATAGCAGTTTGACCGAAATCGTGAGTGAAGAATACATCAAAAAGATGTTAGACACCTACGATTCCATCGGACGTGGCAAACGAACGTTGATTTTTGCAGAGGAAATCGAAAGCGATGCTGTTGTTGCCGAAGCAGGAAAATTATTCAAATAAAAAAAGCAATTTAAGATATGGAGAACTTTTTGGATAAATCGTATAATCGTGAAAAATTCACGAAATTCATTGGAAACTTTTTACCTGATGATTTTACACCTACGGAACAAGATTTAGATTATCAAAAAACTTTTTCTCAAAAAGTTACCAA
>WRKV01000156.1 GCA_009777915.1 Bacteroidales bacterium
AAAGCCTAATTTGGCAAAGCCGACGTTGTTCGTAGTTATCCTTCCATCGTTTGCCGAACCGAAATCGTTGTGGGTAGGATAGCGTACCCAATAGTTGAGGGCATCCGTACCCAAATTATCGGCAGCAGAATAGCCAAACTCCCAAATACTTTCCGAGTTGAACGGCTTGTAGTAAGAGGAGGGATAGTTATCCCAGGAAATCATCGAATACTGCGATCCGTACATCGCTAACCAGTGCTCGCCGTAGTCAATCACATTTTGCCACTCGTTCAAATAAAGGTAGGTTCGAACCAAGAGTGCCAATGCTGTAGAGGCATTCACGAATCCGGGACCTCTAGAGGATCGCCCGTCGAGCAAAAGAAACCCTTTTTCGAGTTCTTCTACAATAAATCTAAAGGTCGAGTCGGCTGTTTCGCGAAGGATTTCATACTCATAAACATTGGTACCTACTTCAACGGAGTTGATAATCGGCACCCCCCAATGGTATCGGGCATCTTGGTATCGGGCCTGTCCGGGTATCGAAAAAATCGGAGGATAGGCAAACAAACGCATCAAGTCGAAATAGCAAAGCGCACGAAGAACATGGGCTTCGCCTTTGATGCGATCCAATTCTTCTCTGCTACCTTCGACATCGCCAATGTTTTCGATTAAAATCGTTAGATTACGAATCGCATTGTAAGCCGTTTGCCAGAATCGGCGATTGTTTCCATCGTTTTGCTCATTGTCGTTAGCACGAGCTTCCGTATGGAACGAAGAGCCTCCCGTAACATTACGCATAAAGAAGTCAGTACCTCTTGCCGCTTCATACAGGAAGAGATACTGTCCGTAGTAATTTCGTGATGCCATCCGGCTATAAGCACCGTTCAGCAAGGTAGTCATACCCCTTGGCGTCAGGATGTCTTCTTTCTCGAGCAAGGTCAACGGCTCTTTGTCAAGCATCTTGTCGCACGAAACGATCGAGAACAAAAACAAGATGCAGCAAATATTTCTTAAAGTTTTCATAGTCTTATCTGGTGTTAAAATTTATAATTAAAAATTTAGCGTTAAACCCATCAAGAACGATGTCGGAGACGGATAGTTGAAAGGCTGACGATAACCGTCTATCGAGAGCTCCGGATCATAGCCCGGAACCTTTGTGAAGATAAACGGATTTTGTGTTTGCGCAAACACAACGGCGTTGCTCATTTTCATTTTTTCTGTCGCCCTTTTTGGAATTTCATAAGCCAATCGGATGCTTGAAACTTTCAAGTAATCTCCCTTATAAAGGTACCTGTCGTAGCCTGAAGTAGCGACGAGTCCGTGCAGACGCATGGGATTGGCAGAATTCGGATTGTCGGGAGTCCAACGATCCAACTGACCTTTCTCAATGGAATAGTTGTTAAAGGATCCATCGGATGAAATGATGTTAGCGCCCAGACGGTCGAAGATATAGTGTCCCCAAGCGTACGACATCAACGCACTCAAGGTGAATGGTCCGTATGAATAGGTCAGTGTTAAACCTCCCGTAACTTTGGGAATACCTTGCCAATCCATAAACCACGGCGTATAACCGGCAGCACTACTTGCGGAAGTACCCGGTCTATACCCTGTTTCGCCGGATGTCAGATGCCATAAATACAGGATCTCGCCGGATGTCGGATCCACACCACCCCATCTACGCAAACGCCACGTGTTGACCGAGAATCCATTTTCTATCCTCTGACGACTGTAGCTATCATCTTCCACCGCATCCAAGCCATAATAAACGGCTTTCAACGTGGCCAGGTTGAAGTTAAAATCTAAACGGTGTTTTCCTTTTTCAAAAGCATTACCGCTAAGTTCAAACTCAATACCGTTGTTTTGAATTCCGGCGTCGGTGTTCATCAACATGTTCTCGAAACCGGATGCCATGGATACCGGCACATCATGCAACAAATCTTTCGACCGGCGGTCGAAGTATTCAGCAGAAAAACGGATGCGCCCGTCGAACAATCTCATATCCGCACCTATATTAATGATGCGGTTGCCTTCCCAAGACAGATATTCATTATGACGATAGGTCTGTAGAACTCCCGGCTGCCCCATATAACCTGTATTGTTGTATGCTTCTCGCCAATGGTAATACTGCGATGGCAAGGTGCCGCTTGTTCCATAACTGAATCTCAAGCGCATATTGCTCAATAATTTTTCCGGAACCAAATCTTTGAAGAACGATTCGTTTGAAATTCTCCAAGCACCGGCTACCGACCAAAAGTCTCCCCAACGGTGATCGGGATGGAAACGCGATGACCCGTCTCTGCGATACGACCCGGTGAGAATATAACGACTCTGGTAGGTGTAGTCTACCGTGGCAAGTAAGCCCAATTGTGAGAAACCGGCTCCACCACCCGACCAATCAATAACTTCAGAACCCATCGAACCCCAATGATGATTATCGGTTGGAAAATTACCTACAACAATTTGATTAAACTTGTTGTCCCAGTTTTCAAACTCTGCTCCAACAATGGCATTCAAACGATGCACACCACCCCAGTTTTTATCGTAGGTAAACAAGTTGGTCGAGGTGTATCTGCGACTGTGTGCATCTCTTTGCAAGAGTTGTCCTCCTACAGCCGCGCCATCTCCAAAGGCACTGTTTGCGTAATCGTGACGACGTGTCAAGTTATAATTCAATGTGTTGGTTGATCTAAACTTCAGCCCATCCACAATATTATTGACCTGAACCCAGCCCTGCAAAAAGACTCTCGTTTGAGGTCTGTCGTTGCGATTTAGGTTGGCAGCAGCAACCGGATTGTTTGAGAAAATCAGGTTGTCCGGGAAGTTATAATTATACGTTCCGTCTTCTAATTTTACCGGCACCACCGAAGGCACCATTGTTGCTGTGTATTGTGGCATATTGAAACTTGATCCGGATGTTGGCGGGCCCGACTGCAACGTGTGCGTGAGAGCATTATTCAAACTCCAGTTGATGCGTTGTCTGTTCGACTCCGAAGAGAGTCTCAAACGCATGGAATAGCGCTGAAGCTGACTGTTGATAATCGTTCCTTGCTGATTGAAATAGCCCAGCGAAGCCAAATAACGCATGTTTCCGGAACCCCCTTGCATAGAAAGATCGGACTGGGTAAATGGCGCAATGCGAGAGATCTCATCAAACCAACTGGTCGAAGGCAGTTTTTTTCGGTCAACACCAAAAAAATCGTAGTCGTGATAACCGCCTTGTCCATCAGGTATGGCATACCTGTTATTGAAATCCTGACGAGCCAATTTCATAATTTGATTGTAGTTCAATCCACCTAGAAAATAGCCATCTTTGTCGCCGTACAATTTCCACAACTCATCCGCAAGGTCGGAACGCGAAGGGTTTTCGTTTCCGGTAATGCGTGTGATTTGGTTTCTAACTTGAAGGTGAAACTGGGCTTCTGTCCATAATTCGGCGAATTCAGGTCCATCAACCAAATGAGGGCGAATCAACATGGCTGAAACACCGACTTGTGTACCAAACGTGAAGTTAAGTTTTTCACCTGCTTGACCGGTTTTTGTTGTGATAACGATAACCCCGTTTGCACCCCTTGATCCGTAAAGAGCAGCCGAAGCAGCATCTCTAAGGATGGTGATGTTGGCAATATCCATCGGGTTAAGCGTCGTCAAAGGGTTTGCCGCACTTGCTGCACTTCCACTCTGATTGTCCATGTCCCATACCACACCGTCCACCACATAGAGCGGTTGGTTTCCGGCATTCATGGAGCCAACACCTCTCAAGCGGATTTCAGCCATTTCTCCCGGCTGTCCACTGGTACTCGCTATGATACCCGGTGCATTGCCTCTCAAAACTTCGTCGATCGAACCTACGGGCCTTGCCGTAATGGTAGCCGAAGACATGACAGTACCCGCACCGGTGTAGGACTCTGCCGAGATTTCGCGGTAACCGGTCACAACAACCTCTTGCATGTGTGTCGCCTCATCTTCGAGCACGACATCAATCACCGCACGGCTGCCAACTTCTTGACGAGACGTTCTCATTCCGATGAAGGAGAATACGAGAGTCGCATCGCCAGGTGCGGAAATGGAATAACGTCCGCTAAAATCGGTCGTTACACCTGCGCCCGTTCCGGCAATTTGGATGCTTACTCCGGGTAGGGTTTCACCCTGTCTGTCTCTGACGGTTCCTGTCACCGTCCGCTGTGCGTTGAGCGTATGTACAAACACCATCATGGAGAGAAGAACGCACCAAACTCGCCATGGTCTTGTTGTAAATTTCGTTATTAACATAGGTTTTAAAGTTAGTTGATAGTTGATTTA
>WRKV01000157.1 GCA_009777915.1 Bacteroidales bacterium
AGTAGTGTCCGTCTGGCGGAGTAGAGCGACGCAGAGCAATGAGTTTCGCTTCCTGTTCGTCATCCAGTATTCTTGGTCGCGGAGGTGTTTGCCGTTTCTTACCATGTAGTGCAACTTCAAATCCAGCAGTAGTGAAACGCTTTCGCAAATTCTCCACACATTGCCGAGTGCAAGAGAATGTGTCGGCAATCTGTTTATCTGTCCAGTCAGCATCGGCTTTGAGTAAGATATGTGCTCGCCGGACTTTGGAGGATGCCTCTTTTGATTTTTCGATGACGGCACGGCACTCTTCCCGTTCGGTGTCGCTCAAACGAACCGTGTAAAGCTTCTTCATAGCAAAACCTCCGTGCGACGAGGCCTCTAATGTAACAAATTTCACCAAAAAGAACAGGCATGATTTTGCGTTTTGCCTGGCACGAAAATTGATACGGGCAAATGCGGTTTTGTGCTTGATTTACAAGGCTTATCTTCGTTTATTCTTCGTTTACTGCGGCTTGGTTTACGAGTGGACTTTTATGGACTTTTCGGTTTTGTCCATTTTTTACCGCTTGCTGGAACCTCCCTGTTGCAATAGACTTACGATATGGTACAATGGCATCCACGTTGGCTCGTTTTGATACCGTGAGGTGTTTTGAAGCGGTAGCCGTAAATCACTAAACATCAACAGGTTACAACGCAGATTTTTCAATCCAGCCGCTTTCTGGCAGCCAGAAGGTCATCGGTTCAAGTCCGTTATCCTCCAATGGCGTAAAGCCGTTCAATACAACGATTTGGAATACAATTAGTTTTTCGTTTTGATAGCGGGAAAACCACAAAAAAGCACACGGTGTGCCTTTTTAGTGCTTTTTCGGACGGAGATCGTCCGGTTTAACCCCTAACAAATGCCAAAAACTATGCCAAAACGTTCAGAAAATGCCGTTCCAAAGCCCAAAAAACGCCGAAATAGCCTTGTTATCTACGGTAATTTCGGAAACAAACGGTATTTCGTCATCGGGATTCTGCGCCGATCCCGTCGCCTGGGTGCGCTATGAAGCCTACGTAAGTGCCGGTCAACTGCCAACTAAACCCACCCTGGATTCCTCTGTACCGGGGGGGTAAATTCGGAAAATGACACATTGAAACAGCAGACGCGGAATTTCGGAAAATTTACACGAAAATTTTGCTGAAAATTCTTTATACGGTTCGCCCAGTTCGCCGACTCCTTGAAAACAGGGCTGAAATGGCAATTTTGGGCAAAAATTCTAGTTCGCCAAAAGGTGAATTTGGTTCGCCAAGGTGTCATTTTGGTTCGCCAACCGGACAAAATGCGGGCGATTTTCCTTCCGTCCGGCCAACGGTGAAGGCTTTGGTGTCGGCTTTTTTGGATTATGCAAAACGGGAATACAAGGCCGATCAATACAAACATTTTTGCAGGGCGGTGAAATGGGTTTTGGAAGCGGGTTACGCCGGTTTGCCGGCCAACGATTTTTCGCCGAAGAAATTGATTGCCGTTCGGGAGAATATGATTGCAAGCGGTCGATACTGCCGAAAGCATGTCAACGGCTACAAAAATCGAATCGTTCGTATGTTCCGCTGGGGCGTTACACATGAAATCGTAACCAATGCCGATGTGGTGCCGTTTTTGCAGGCAATAGAAAATTTGAAAAAAGGGCATCGGGGCACCCGTGAAAATCCGTCCCGGCAAGCGGTTTCCAAGGACGTGGTGGAAAGGACGTCATACAGCCAGCAAGTGCAAGTAGCCGGTGAATAGGTTAATCGCAAGCTGAAAGAGCAATACGGTATTGATATTAGATAACATCTTTTACACTAAAAAGCGGCACATGTTGATCATAAACATGTGCCTCATAACCTAAATTTAAGAATTCGTATGGGTTATTATAACACAAACTTGAAACTATACAAGCCGAAACGTTTTAAACTTGACATAGAAGGCTTGAAAGAAGCGGCCAAAGCGTACGGCTTTGACCTTTGGAAAGAACTAGCCGGTTTAACCAATGGTGATCCGCACAATGAGCCGGCCAGGCACTACTATTTGCAAAAGAGACAGGGTGCAAACTAGAAGCATCCTACTTCACTAGAATCCAGGAAATCGCTATCGAAAAAGATAAGGCGTTTCAATGTATTGAAAGTAAAAAACCGATGCCTGCCGTTGCCGTTGTAACCTGGCAACCGGGCGAAACTTGCGGCCTGTTTAGCACAATTTATAGAAAAGTAGGTGAACATTTTTTTGACATGAAAAAGTTAAGTAGCGGCGACATCTACTTATGAATTATGATTTTTTTTGTCGTCGTTTTTTATCATGCTGCATTCATTGGCCATTTTCCATTACTTTCGCGGTAGGCGGCTTTTCTTTTGTTCCGTGCGGAAAGAAATACCCAAATCAGTTTAATCTCAGTTGGCGAACTAAAAAAAAGTGCATTTGGTGCCTGTATTTCAAGCACGGCGAACTGTATAAAAATAGTTTGGGAAACTTTTGGGTATAAATATGCTGATACGTGCTAGTATGGTATTAGACAACCTGGCAAGTTGTTTCTTTTCCCGCTTGGCCCTGTAAGTAGCATCAAAAGGGGTGTGCTTTTTTAGGCCTATTTCCTATTGTATTTTTGCAAAAAATGTATAAAATTGTTAACAAGATAAGAGGTGATTTATACTGCAAGATACGGTATAAACCTTGTTTTTCCACATCGAAAACGACTTTTCATCTTGGTGTAAGTAGAGTTCGTAATGCTGAGGATGTGGGTTCGACTCCCACCGAGGGCTTTGGCGGAGAGCCAAGCAACGGGAAATTCAACACTTTTTCGACTTCCCATGCTGCTTTCCATGCTATGCCGCCAAGTCCGGCAATTTGATTACTCCCAAAAATCACACCAAATTTGCTCCGCTTTGCGATATGATTAATTCCATTACGGGCAATACCATTTTGCGGGATAAGTGCCAACCCTGCTATTGCCCATTGTGTTGGCCAGACTTGATTGAAATCCCGATACAACCTTAAATGGTTAATTAATCACATTTGCATAAATGTTTATTTCATAAAGGTTTAACTGAAAAAATCTTGCCGTTTCATGTCGATTTCCGTCCCAATCCAAGCCATTCGAGAAATAAATTTGACCTCAATGCCCGCACACCCTCTCACGATTTTCCCTGCCAAAAGTGCTAAAATTTGGTAGAATGAGCAACGATAGGCGGTTCACGTCGAGAAAATTTGAAACGTTTTGCTTTGAATCCCGACACCGGAAAGCCGGATTTGGAGTTTTTGATATATGAACGGCGATCGACGGCATTCTGACACGCCATAACATAGCGGATATTTGTACTGCCATCTATACACTCGTCGATGCGTTGCATACCCAGACGCTGTTTTTGAAGGGTTGCGGTTTGAAAATGACGAGCCACGCGGTTGTAGCAGTCCGGGTTGGCGGTGTTATGCCCGCCGACCTGCGAGGCGATATGACGACAAAGGCAGCACATACCCAAGTCCAAAAGGACGTGTTTTTATGGCTTTTGTAAACGATGAACGAATAGTTTACAACTGGTATTGGAGCGAGGCGGATGAAAATGACTTGCCCATAGATCACGAATACCGCTTTGTAAAGCGAATTTATTGGAGGAGAGACAATCATGACAGTTATGACAGATAAAGAATATGCAGACACCATTCTCGAAATGGCATCGCAAGTACAAGGGGAATTCGCACCGTTTGCCTTTCCCAATGAAGAAGGCGATTGCATAGAGTTTTTTGTCTCGCCAAAAGATTACTACGCAAAGAGAGTCGACGATTATCTGACACTGTACCTTGAAGAGAAAACCGGTGATGTTGCTGGATTCGTCATCAAAAATATCACATGGATTCTGGATAATGTCTCTTCAGGCATGGATTGTTCCTTTGTAATACGGGATGGCGAAATGTGCCTTGAAGCGATGTTTGCAGCAATGGTCTGGAGCGATGAGCGAAGGATTACCTTCGTTCGGGAATATCGTCGAGTTGCCAACCTTGCCAAGTCCCATCACCTTGATAAGATACGGATTCCGTCCATTTTAGAAAAAGCGGGTATCACGACAATGACCCAAGAAGCCGTCAGTGTGTGATATGTTTCAACTTCGCTATTGCGGACTGGAAACATCTGTTTGAAGTCAGCAAATTGCGAATGTGTTCGTGAAAATCTGCCTTGTAAGTGCAATTTTTGGAAATGTAACGATTTCTGAACGTAATATAGAAAGCAACCGTTTCCATCAGGAGAGTTGTAAATAGTGGCCTGTTTAGTATCTCTCCATTCC
>WRKV01000158.1 GCA_009777915.1 Bacteroidales bacterium
CAGGGCTTGTGCCGTTTGCAATTCCCGCTCTGCCACTCGCTTTTCGGATTCGAGCGATAGGCGTTCCGATTGCAAAGCACTCAACTCCGGACTGCGAATATCAAACAAGGCTTGCCCTTTTTGTACATGGTCGCCCAACGAAAAAGAAACCTTGTCGATAATGCCACCAATCAACGGCACATAACTGATCACCTTGTCGGGATTGTATTCCACCTTGCCGGTTAAAATTAGATCCTGTTCTTGATGGCTCAAAACGACTTGGATCGTTTTTATATGTTCTAAAAATGCTTTGTTGATACGGTTGTTTTCGTCGCCATGTCCTACTTGGTTATTGCCACAGGAGTAGGTAAACAGGGCGACACCTGCTAAAACTGTATGAATGATTTTTTTCTTTGTCATGTCTTTAATTTTTTAGTTGATAACATTGTTGATACTGAATTGTAGTTCGGCAAAACTGGTATCGAGATTTTTTTTTGCCGCAAGGATTGCCCGTTTCGTGGTTCGGTAGGCATCTATAAAGTCAATGTATTCGAACATACTGATATTTCTATTCAGCAAGTTGCGAGAATAGGCTTCCAACATATTTTCCAAATCTTCTGAAAAATCGTTATTGGAGATTTTTTCGTGAAACCGATAGTGCATTTGATAATTGTTATAGATTTCCGCAATCTCTTGTTGTATGGCGTTTTTCTGATATTCTGCACTGTAATTACTTTGCTCTATTCTGAGTTTTGCCATTTTGATATTGCCTTGGTTTCGGTCGAACGCCGGAATATCAAATCGTATGCCAACACCTGCAAAATTTTTCCACACACCGCCGTAACGATCGTAGTTTAGGCTTAGTCCTACATCGGGCGACCGCAACGATTTCTCGTACACAAGTAAATTTTCGTTATACTGAACATTCAAATCCGACAGTAAAAATTCGGGTCGCGAATGTTTTGCCGTTTCCAATAAATCAGCCAACAAAATAGCATCTGGATTTTTCGTTGTGATGACGGGGGGCGATATCGTGATTTCCGTTTGTGGTGCGACATACAGCAGTATTTTAAGTTCTTTGTGCCGATGGTGTAATTCGGTCTGAATCTCGTTAGCCTCTGTTTCCAATTCAATCAAAGACGACTGAAGTCGCACCAACTCGCTTTTTGCGACATTTCCCAATGCAGTTTGATTGCTATAAACGACCACCAAACGATTAACAGATTCTTGCTGCACTCGAATAATCTCCAAATAGGATTGCAAATAAACGGTTTCATACAAAAGGGTTCTCAATTCGGTTTTCAGACTTAGCACTAACGATTCGAACTCTTGTATGGCAATCTCTTTGGAGACTTTTTCCAAGTTGACCATTTTTCTCCTTTTGCCTGCCGTTCGGATCATCTGCTCAAGTTCAAGACTAAAAACGGCTCTATTTCCAAACGAATTGGGAAAAACAGCTAGTTCTTCGGCGGCATTTGCATGCCACAAATTTATATCTCCGACTCCAAGGGTTGGGTTATTCAGAAGTTTCGCCTGTAGGATTGCAGCATCGGCAGCATCAATGTTGTAGCGTTCTTCCAGCAGTTGCAAGTTCTTTTCCAAGAACCGTTTTTCGGCTTGCTCAAGGGTAATTCTTAACGTATCTTGAGCAATTATGTTGTGCTTGCATAGCATTAACGCCATGCACAGCAATACTATTTTTATTGCGTTCATAAAATAAAATTAAAAGTAAATAAATCTTGTGGAAATCGTGGTTTAGGCGATTACTTCCGGAGGTTGATCAATCTGATCACAAAAATCATTTAAGAAAAGATCTTCCCTGTTGGGAAATCCGATTTTTTGTATGTCCTTTGAAAATAGGTTTATTTGGATACGCTGTTGTGGAAAATCGTGTTGGAAAATCTTTGCAAAACCGCCATTGGTTTGTATATCGCCGTCCTCGTCAATATCGTTGCCCTGGCCGGTAGCCCATTGTATCAACCATTCGACAAGGCTATTCAGTTCTCCGCCCTTCTGACTTTCCATTTCATAAGCAGCGGAAACGAACAGAGCCCTGTTGATGTACATCAACACCAAGAGGATGATCATAGCATATCGTGCCGTTGTTTTCACTGTTTTTTTTTAATTGTATGGATTTTTTGGTGACGTAATTTTGCCTGTTCTGTGAAAATATTTTGCAAAGATACAAAAAAAATTGAAATAACGCATAAAATCATAGCACGATATATCAAATATTTTTTGTATCTTTGCACCAAAAAAAACTCGCATATGCTAAACATCCTCATCACCAACGACGACAGCATCCACGCCAAGGGGCTACGCTCTCTCATCGCTATCGCACGCCCATTCGGCAATGTAACCGTTGTGGCACCCGACCAGCCCATGTCCGGAATGGGTCATGCCATCACCACCAATCGCCCGCTGCGCCTGCGTTTGCTTAAAGAAGAGACCAATTATCGGGAGTACTCATGCTCGGGAACGCCCGTCGATTGTGTGAAAATGGGGCTTCATGTAGTTTTTAAGGGACAGAAAGTGGACCTGATCCTGTCGGGGATCAATCATGGCTCCAATGCCTCGTCGAACGTGCTTTACAGCGGAACCATGGGGGCTGCTATCGAGGGTTCGATGGAGGGGGTCAAATCCATCGGTTTCTCTTTATTAGACTACGATCACGACGCCGACTTCTCGCAAGGTGCCGGTTTCATTAGTGAAATCATTGCTAAGATCATCGAAATGCCCATCCTTAAAGGGGTTACGCTGAATGTGAATATCCCCAATGCCCCCAAAGGCGATATCAAGGGTATAAAGGTTTGCACCCAGGCCGATGCCTATTGGAAAGAAGATTATATCGCTCGCAAAGACCCCTGGAGCGGAGACTACTATTGGCTTACAGGCGAATTTGTAAACGGAGAATTGGTCGAGGGTACGGACATCCACGCTTTGGAGCAAAACTATGTTTCGGTTGTGCCTGTACAGCACGACCTGACTGCGTTTGACGTGCTTGATAAACTAACACACTGGTCGAAATAATGAGGCTCTACATCATCGCAGGAGAGGCATCGGGCGATCTGCACGGTTCAAACCTTGTGCGCGAATTGAAACAGTTGGACAGCCACCTTCAAATTCGCGGCTGGGGCGGGGATTTGATGAGGGATGAGGGTGTGGAACTGCGCAAACACTACCGCGATTTGGCGTTTATGGGCTTTGTGGAAGTGGCCAGGAACCTCAGGACTATCCTGCGAAACCTCGATTTCTGCAAGAGAGATATTTTGGATTTTAAGCCGGATGCGATTGTGTTGATCGACTATCCGGGGTTCAACCTGAAAGTCGCGAAATGGGCGAAATTACAGGGCATTAAGGTGATTTACTACATCGCTCCGCAGGTTTGGGCATGGCATAAATCACGTGTGAAATCCATGCGCAAGCATATCGACAAACTCTTGGTAATCCTGCCTTTCGAGAAAGATTTCTTTGCCAAACATGGTATTGATGCCGAATTTGTGGGGCACCCCTTGTTGGATGCTATCGCCCGAAACGCAGAACCCGCCTACGTTTCCAAAGACGGCAAGCCCATCATCGCCGTACTCCCCGGAAGTCGAAAGCAAGAGATACAAACCATTCTTCCCCTGCAGCTGTCTGCGGTTCCGCACTTTCCGGAGTATGAATTTGTGATTGCAGGCACCGAACAGCACCGCGACTTATACCCCAAAATCATCGGAAACCGAGATGTGACGCTGCTTTTCAACCAGACCTATCCCCTACTCCGTTCCGCGAAAGCGGCCATGGTGAAATCGGGCACTTCCACCCTGGAAACCGCCCTGTTCAACGTTCCGGAAGTCGTGTGCTACAAGGGCAATCCGCTATCCTATCTCATCGCCAAAAACGTGGTGGATATCAAATATATTGCCTTGGTGAACCTGATTATGGACGTTCCAGTGGTCTCAGAACTCATTCAAAACGATTTGAATACAAAAAATTTAGTCTCAGAATTAAAAAAATGCTTATCTTTGCATCGCGAAACGCAGTTGGCGCATTACAAAGACCTCCGACAGAAACTCGGGGAAACCAACGCCAGCCTGCGCGCAGCAAAGGTTATCATGGACTACATAAACTAATTTTTGATGAAACGATTTCTTCCTTTACTCCTCTTTATTACGCTTGCGAGCGGTGTTTTCGCAACAGACGTTTCGAT
>WRKV01000159.1 GCA_009777915.1 Bacteroidales bacterium
AGCACCCGACCACTCCTGCGTAATCCCATTGCCGGTAATTGTTCGAGCATGGGTATTGATGTTGGTTGAACCACCCCAACTTACCGTGCCGGGTGCAACACCGATAGTTCCCGTGCAAGAGGCGACTCCTGTTGCACCTGCATAGGAGTTGCAAGCAGGAACAACAATATGCTTTCCGCTGGTATTGTTAGTTGCAGTCGTGCTGCCACAACGGTCGGTTGCTACGGCGTAGTAGTATATGCCGGTGGTGTTGACTATAGCACTCGGTGGTGCAAAAGTGTTGCCTGTGGCACCACTCACTGGCAAGCCTCCCGATGAGGTTGCTGTTGTGTTCGAATACCACTGAATGGTAATCGGTTGCATGCCTATGGGATCGTCTGTGAGAGTGAGGATGGAATCGAAGGCTATGTTTTGTGGTGTGGCTTGGTCGATGGTAGGTGTAATCATGCCGATGATAGGTGGTTCTGCTATGGTGATACTACCATGTAGCAACTCCACGCCGCAGGTATTACTTACGGTATAGTGGTGAGTGCCGATGGCTGTCGATGCTCCCTTGATAGAAACAGGCCACGCATATTCTCGCTCGCCAAGTGGAGTTGGTGTCGAGGTGCCGGATACGATAATGCCCTCAGGAGGATCTTCAAAAAAATAAGTGCGTGTCTCGTCCGTCCACCAAGTGACGATCAGGGTTTTAGCTATTACCGATGGAAATTCGATATCATCTATCGACTCGCCCGGGCAAAGAGTTTGATGCAAGGGGGCTGATGGGCACCATTGCGGAATAGGACAATACGCAAAACTTTTGGTTGTAAAAGTTGCAAGAAGGATTGAAATTAGGGTAATTTTTTTCATAAGTATTTTGGTTTAGATTGTTGATTTCAGACAATAAAAAAAGCGCGAGCGAAACTCTGGTTTCTTTATCTGCATTGAGGTCTTAGACTACCTATGTACCAAATAAATTGAGTAAAGCCCACGCGGCTGCATGGGCGCTTACGCTTTACTCTTGGTACATCTGAAATGTCTAAGTTTCAATGCAAGACTATAAGCTAAACGCTTTTGTTATGTGTTTTTTTGCGTATTAACTACGCGATTTTTTCATAGGCGAATTGTAATTTAATTTGTATTTAATTCCTGATTTAGCAGGTCATAGATTTCTTGCCATGGCTTGAGATATAAGTCGGTGGTCGTGTCTTCGAGATTTTTGTAGATGACCGAACTATAGTACTTATCACAAGCCTCTATAGTAGATATTCCCTCGTTGGCAACAAGTGCACCCACTATTGCCTCGCTGATATCCTCAACGATTTGGTTTGTTACATCATCAGTTAATTCTAACATTTGCAAAGATCTAAGCGTACAAAAACAAACCTGATGAGTAGATTCGTTATGGGTTAAATCACTAAGGAAGTCGTTTTTAGAAATGTCGCCTTTGATGTATTTCGTAACACGCCGTGCAATCCTGTCGTCTGCCACAGGACCCTCAACTATGTCGTAATCGTGAAAATTATTGCTTTGTTTTCTTGCTCGATTGGCTACCACAAAATCTAACCATTTTTCATCATACCCGTCGAAACGCAACACGTTCAATTCCGCGTCTTCCCAAGCATATTCGTCAAATTCAAATTCGGTAACCGTGATTTGTTTTTTGCTCCATCTTGCCACACGCTTTGCCATATCCTCAGCATGTGATTTAATTTTAGTCACGTAGAACCCTCGCCCGAAATCCTTAGCAGGCTTGCATTTCTGCAAATCAATCTCATGTATGTAGGTATCGCTACCGTGATAGACTCTCATTTATCGGTATCCTCCATTATTTCTGCAAACTTTATAAATATCACGTACCGCCCAAAAGGGGTTGTCGATGTGCAAAGCCCACCAACAATCGGCAATGTAATCCATTCCACCATAGCGTTTAAGGTAACGGTAAGCATTTTGCCCCGACATCTTGTAAGCAGCGGCAAACTCCCCAATAATGAAAGTTGTGAAACTTATTTGGTCGCTTGTGGTTTTGTCTATTGGGATTGGATTCATCGTTATTGTTTTTTTTGCAAAGATACGAAAAAATTTGATAATAAATAGTTTTTTTTTTGCAAATTCAAAAAAAAATCGTACCTTTGTACGACAATTATGGCAAGGGTATATTTCGATTTCGCTTGATGATGGCTCTGCCTCTATAAAAACAAAAAACATGAACCCAAAAAAATTAACCGTTCTCATTGCATTTGCTATGATTGCTCTATCAGCAAACGCACAAACTTCGCAGAATCAAACCGAGAGATCTGCGGTTCGTCGCCCAAGTCACAGTGTTGAATGGAATGAAATCGCACTTAAAAGTCCTGCCGAATTTCTTAGCACCGAAGAAGCCATCAGAATTGCCGACAACGTTCTACTTTATCAGAAAAATAACGGAGGTTGGCAAAAAAATATCGGATTTCACGTTGAATTAACCCAAGGACGAATAGATAGTTTGATTGCTCGTAAAGGCAGATTAGATGAGACTTGCATCGATAATGATGCAACTTATCAGGAAATGTATTTTTTGGCAAAAGTGTATAATGCAACTAAAATTCAACGATTCAAAGATGGATTTTTGAAAGGGCTAAACTATATTTTTGAGGCACAATATCCCAACGGTGGTTTTCCGCAGTTTCATCCGAACAGAACCAGAACAGTATATTCGCATCGCATCACTTTCAACGATGATGCAGTGGTGAATATGTTGACGATATTTAAGGGGATTGTCGAACGCGATGAAGTGTATGCATCTGTTGTTGACGATCCGAAATTGATTGCACGTGCTCAAGATGGCTTAGACAGAGGTCTTGACGTTATTCTCAAAACTCAAATTCGTCGAAATGGCGTTTTGACGGCTTGGTGTGCTCAATATGATCCGTTTACTCTACAGCCGATGGGTGCTCGTGCACACGAACCGAGATCGATTAGTGGAGGAGAGGGTCCTTCAATTGCCATATTTTTGATGAGTTTTGATAAGCCTACGCCGGAGATGAGACAGGCGATTGATGCGGCTGTCAAGTATTACGAAAGTACAAAAATTCCGGGAATTCGTTGGGATAGATTTGTTGGAGAAAACGGTCTTCCGGACAGACGAATCGTTGAGGATCCAAGTGCACCTCCGATGTGGGCACGTTTTGCGGACATAGAAACAGACAAACCGCTTTTCGCCGGACGTAACGGTGTCATTAAAAATACATTGGCAGAGTTAGAACAGGAGCGTCGTGCCGGTTACGGTTATTATGTCAATACTCCACAAAGACTGTTGAATCTCTATCAAGAGTATGTGGAAAAACATAGATAATTGAAAAAACATTTTTTTGCAGAGTCAAAAATTTATTTATAAAATCAAAATCTAAAGAAAAAAGATATGCGTTCATCACATTCTCTTCTCTTGGGGTGTTTTTTAATGATCATCTCAAGTTCGACCACGATTGCCCAAACCAATTCCGGATTGCTGTTTTACCTTTCGGGTAACAGTTTGGAAGCCGATGTGTCGGCAGGCAAAGCACATCCTAATTATGTGCGAAATGTCAGTATTATTCCCGACGGTGCTCACGGTAATGCACTTCATTGTGGCGAAGATCAATTGCTGAGTTATTGGGCTCACAGCAACATCTACGCTCAACGCGGAACCCTCTCGTTTTATTGGCGTGCGGGCATTGACCCCTTTACCGAAACGGAGTTTCCGATTTTTCGAGTAGGTTATTCCGATCATTCGAGTTGGGATATGGTTTGGTTGCGGATCGACTACAATGGTGCGGGTTTTGACGCTTTTGTTACCGATGCGAATTTGGCTCGAATTCGTGTTTCTCACACGATGGAACTTCCCGATGCTATGGATTGGACGCATTTTGCGTTGACTTGGGACGAAACTCAGGGCATTCGTTTTTATGTCAACGGCAAATTGGTCGGACGCAAGGATACGGTCGTAGTTTTGGATGCATCTTTGGATCAATTCGGAGCCCATTCGCGCATCATCAGCCCGTATCAAGTGCAGTCTGCCTATAATTTTCGCAGAGGTGGCGATATTGATGAGATTCGGGTTTATGACCGTGCTTTGGACGATGCCGAAATACTGCGAGTTTCTCAAGGCGAAGATTATCGTCCTGCCCCATTTTC
>WRKV01000160.1 GCA_009777915.1 Bacteroidales bacterium
CCGGGCCCCCCCCCGGCCGGGATGTTGAAAAAAGGCCCAGGGGGGGCGCCGGGGGGGTTCGCCCCTACGGCGATTGTCGCAAATGTCCGTAGGGGCACAAAATTTTGTGCCCCTACAATTACTATTCAAACTAATTATCCCGCACACAACGCAAGGCGTGCCCGTAACCCTTAGTGTCGTTGATGCGCTGAGGGTAGACAAGCGATACATCGTAGAACAGGTGGAACGCTCTCGACTCACTGTTCTCCGATGAGGACCAATAGCGCGAAGTCACAGCCGACGGAGCGCTCGCGTGTGCAGTAAAGCGGGAGCCCCCCCAAGTGCCAGCTCTGTTCACAGCAGAAGTACCCGATCCGGAGGTACCGGCATATTCGGCAAGGACAGTTGCATCAGTATGATAATCATCTGTACCCCCCAAAGCAATATCCAAATCAATGAAATCTTGTTGGGTAGGTACCCGCCAATCGCCCGGACAAAGTAGGGCTTCGTAACGTTTCACAAAGCACCAAGAGAAGTAATGACCGTGGAAACCGTTGGTGGCATTGCGACAATCGACATGATAAGGCTGTGCTGTAGAAAAAGTAGGGTGGAAGGTTGGTTTATCTTCATCGCAATTGCTCACCTGCACAGCATCCGACCAAGTTTGTGTAATCCCATTGCCGGAAATGTTCCAGACCTGCGTTTCGATATTGACATTGCCACCCCAGGTTACCGTGCCAAAAGTTCCGGAATTGACGGTGGTGTCACAATTTATAGCCGTTAGTTCAGCATCGGATAACTCACCTCCAGATCTTACAGTTACGGCACAAGTGTCAGTTTTGCTACCATCTTGCGTAGTAACGGTAATGGTTGCTGTGCCTACTGCAATGGCGGTTACTGTGCCGTTGTTGACTGTGGCAATGGCTGTGTTACTGCTTTGCCAAGTTACGGCTTTGTTGGTGGCATCGGCAGGTAGCACAGTGGGTATTAAAGTTAGCGTACTATCCACAGATAGTGTGGCTGTGGTTCGGTTTAGCGTTACGCCTGTTACAAAGACAGGGGCGACTACGGTTACAGCACAAGTGTCGGTTTTGCTACCGTCTTGCGTAGTAACGGTGATAGTTGCCGTGCCGTCGGTAAGGGCAGTTAATTTGCCGTTGACAACCGAAACGATAGCGGGTGCACTCGAACTCCACGACACGGTTTTGTTGGTTGCACTGTCGGGCAACACGGTGGCGATAAGCGTGAGCGTGTCGCCAACGCCGAGTGTGACTGTGGTTTGGTTTAGTGTTACGTTGGTAACGGACACAGGGGTTGTTTCTGTGTTGTCGTTGGGGTCTTTGTCGCACGAAATAAAGATTATTGCAAAAGCAAGAGACAAGACCATCGCAGAATAAAGAAATTTTTTCATAGTTTTTTTGTTTTTTTAGTTTGTATTTTGTTTAATTGTATTTCAGATTTTGACAATAAAAAAAACGGACTTAACAAATCCGTCTTTGAGGTTTTCAACGACCCTGTAATCAAATAAGTAAGCCCGCTGTTTGCAGGCGTTCACTTATTCTTGATTACATAAGAAGTGTTGAAATTTCAAAGACAAGAATAGCAGAAACGCTACTTTATATGTTTTTTCGTGCTTTTCAGCACATTTTTGTCATAGGCAATTTATTTTTGGTTTTGCAAAGATACGAAAATATTTTTGGATGGCAAAATTTTTGCGTTTTTTCTACGAAAGGGTTATTTCCAAAGTGGCTCGTTTTGCCAATTGGTGGGGAAGCCCATTGCTTTAATGTTGATTGTCGGATATTCCACTAACAAGTTTTTCAGTTTTTGTGTGAATGTATTGTTCGGTGAAACTGTGGAAAGCATATATTTGATAATACAAATACGAAAATAAATTCGTCTTGGGTCTGTTGAGGTTTCATCAATCCACGAAAACGCCGGAGATTTGAGCGGAGCAGGAACTAAAGGGTTTTCTTTGTTCCACGTTCGATTGTGATGCCCACATAAATTTCTCAAATTTACCAACGATACAATCCACGAAGAAAAAACAGGAGCGGAAAGTCCGAAATGACCTGCAACTTTCTTTTGAATAGATTTATATTTCAGATTGTTGAAAAGCCCGCACAATGTACCAAACGGCACGATTTCAGAAATCATCCACGCAGGGGGATAAGGGTTGGCATATTTGTTTTGGAAATGAATAATAAAATCCTCGTTTGTTCGGTCTAATTCCGTTTGAATTGTGGCTAATCTCTTGTTGAAAATCTTTGGACTATCGAAATGTTTTGGGTCTGTCATCCAAAACACATCATTCAGTCCGTCACTGACCCAATTGTTCATTGCACTACGAATAGCAACCTCTATTTTTTCAATTTCGTTGAACAACAAAATCCGCAACTTTCGGTCGAACCGATACATATTCATAACCAAATCGAATGTTGCATTAGGCTTGTAGATATGGTCACACTTCGGGTCTTTCAACAATGGGTAACAATAAGCACTTAATCGGAAATAGCCGATATTTGTGAGATAATCTACGGCTTTTGGTTCGTCTGCAATAGTCAACCCTCTGCCCTTAAGCAGGGGGATTAAATCTTGCGGGAGCGTGCATGGCTTGGAGTAATTGATTTTCATAGTGACTTAAAAAAACGCCCCGCCGATTTGAGCATTGTAAAGAGGCTTGGCGGGTACTGACGGTGCAAAGTTACAAAAAATATTTGAATTGACCAAATTATTTTTCATGTTTTTTTGTATTTGTCGTGGGCGTAGTGGTTTAGCAGGTTGTTTTGAACGAATTTTGCGATGTGTTTTTCGGCGGTTTGGGGTGATATGTTTTTGATTTAGCAAAAAAAACGGCAGTCAAAAAATCTGACCGCCGTTTTTCGTATGATTGACTAAACGATTAGTTCGTTGCTAACGCCTTTCTGTAAGGTATGCGAATCAAGAAAAATCCTAACACTATAAGCACCGCCAATCCTATGAAATAGGACGGTTTGCTGATACCAAGCATGGTAGAAAAATAGGTGTTGAAAATTGCAAAAACGGCAATAATCAATCCCATCAATGCCTCTCCGGCGATCAAACCCGAAGCGAGCAAAACGCTGGTATTTTTGGCGGTTTGTTCTTGAGTTTCGTTGAGTTTTTTGCGATTGAGATACAGGGTCAAAATACCTTTGATTAGACCGCCAACCATGATTGCAAAAATCGTTGCAAACGGCAAGAACATACCGATGAAAATCAACATCGGTGCTTTCACACCCATAACAATCAACGATACAGCAAGCATCATACCTACGAGGATTAAAATCCATGTCATGGTGCCTCCAACAATACCTTGCGAAAGCGTTGCCATCAACGTGGCTTGCGGAGCAGGCAGTGCATCACTTCCAAAACCGCCTTCGTACGCATTGGGTGCTCCTATGGCGGTTAGGTGTTGTCCTGTATTGATGTCTCCTTGATTCAAGAGAATTAAAATTCCAAACATCACCAAACCGGAAATCACGGCACCGATCAAGTCGCCGGTTTGCATTTTCCAAGGTGTTCCGCCCAAAAGACTTCCGGCTCGCAAATCCTGAAACATTTTTCCTGCCACAGCAGACGATACGCAAAAGATCGCTGCAACACCCAATACTGCGGCAATGCCGGAGGTGATGGCAGACGAAGTTCCGTCGCCTCTAACGCCGAAAACCACCAAAAGCAAAGCCGTGATGACCAATGCCGTCATGGTTAATCCGCTCACCGGATTATTGCTCGAACCCACGATGCCCACTAAATATCCGGACACGGCAGCAAACATAAACGCCAAGACCACCATCACGGTTGCAGCCACCAGAGCCACAACGAACGATGTTCCGAAAACGAAATACGAAACCAAAAACGTACATAAAGCACCCGCAGCAATACCGCATAAAATGAAAATGGCTTTCATATCTTTTTCCGTACCTTCAACATGATCGGCTTCTTTTCCTAAGTTTTTCAAATCTCTTACCGCACGTGCCAAACCTTGACCTAAGGTAT
>WRKV01000161.1 GCA_009777915.1 Bacteroidales bacterium
AAAAGCACATACTTCATCGGAAGATCAAAAACCGTTCGCAAAAAGCCGAAAGCCAAGAACACCGCAACCCCTATGGCAACGGTTACAATCAGCGTGAGCGACGGTATCGCAGTAACTTGATCCGCCAAGACAATCAGCCCCGGTTCGGCAATCGTGATGATGAAACCCAAAATCAGCCCCATCGCCACTAGAAACCACAGCTTGTGTTTTCTTACGACGAAGTCGCCCAAAGCGTCGCCCATCGGCGTCATTGCCATCTCTGCACCCATTGTGAATACGGCGATTCCGGCAACCACAAGTCCGGCGCCGATCATAAATACCAACCCCATATCAACCGGTATCGGCACAATCGTGAAACCGAGAATCAGGATAAAGAATATAATCGGAAACGCCGAGCGCGTCGCCTCTTTGATGTGTCTTCTGAAATGTTCGTGGAATTGGTGTTTGCCTTTGGTTTGGATGTAGTTCATTTATCAGTATCAATTTTTTTTAGTTTTAACAAAATTTTCGAATTTAGCAAGTTGAATTAACCACCATGACGAACAAATCGAATTGGCATAAAAAATCTAGTCCGAACAGGTTTCCCATCTCGCTGTCCTGGCTCCCATTTTGGCATATTTCTGACCAAATCAATAGCTATTTCATTTGCCCAACTGCATTCAAGACCACGAACTACCTCAACATTGGAAGTCGTACCATCTTTCTCAATGACGAATAAGACAAAAACCATCCCTTGACATAGAGGGTCTGGCGTATGTGCAAAGCGAGGATATGGAATGTTGTCTCTCAAATACCTCGAACGAGCACTATCTCCACCCGGAAACTCGGGTGCTACATCTACGCTATCGTAAACCAAAGTATCGTTGCAGCCATTTTGCCCGAAAGCGAATTGAACGGCGAGGAACAGAATTAATATCGTGAGAAGTTTTTTCATATCTATTTAATTGTTGTAATACGGTTTGCAAGACCACCGTTACTTTGTTTTTACTAAATATCCTTGATTATTTCAAACTCAACCCAACACTAATCCCAACACCTACCACCGTCTGTCGGTTGCCTCGCTCTTGTGTGTATAGAGCCTCTATTGGGCTTATTCTGTAGTATTCGGATTCCGGATTGCTACCTTTTCTTGCATTCATCATATAAACACTCGGTGCAAGCGATAGGCTGAATTTGTTATTTATTCGGTATTCAAAACCAAGTTTAAGACGAGTGTCTGACGTGTGTTGTATGTTTTTGAAATTTATCGGAAAATAGTTGCTGTAAGTAAGTTCGGGACGGAAAAAGAATTTGCCGCCCACGTAAGTACGATTGCCGAAACCGATACCAACCACCCAAAAATTATCATCTAAAAAATGCACTCCTGCCGAATAAATCGTGTATAATTTTGGAGTGCCCATCTTATAACTCAATGCTACGTTAGCATAGTCAGAAAATGCCAACTCCCACCCTTTATACGCACCTTTTTTTACGATGTTTATTAAACTCAACGAACCGCCTCTTCTGATAGTATCGTTTTTGCTTATAAGACCTATTTGCACTCCATTTAATACTTTGGCACGGTTGTAAATTCCGGCGATGCTAACGCCCGATAGTGTATCACTGTTATTAAAAAGTCCAGCGATTTGTACGCCCTTGGTTTCACCTTTCCCATAATTTACGATACCCGACATCTGCACTCCATTTATTCCGCCGGCCACATTCAGAAGACCTGACATTTGTATGCCTTTCATTCCACCAGCCACATTCAGAAGACCCGAAATTTGTATACCTTTTAGTGTTTCAGTCATATTTAAAATACTCGACACCTGTATTCCATTCATTCCGCCAAGTGCCAAATTTACAAACCCCGACATCTGTACCCCATTGGCTTTACCCATTCCAAAATTTACAATGCCCGACAACTGTATTCCATTTATACTGCCCTTTTCATCATCTAAATGATTTACTAAACCGGCCACTTGTATTCCATTTACCTGTTTGTCGACACTATTTCCCAAACCACTTATCGACATTCCATTCAAGCTCTTGTTAGAATTAAGCAACCCTGATATTTGTAGACCATTCATATTTGCTCCTAAATTAACCAAGCCTGATAGCTGCATTCCATTCGTTCTACTACTGTCGGTGTACTGAAGCAAATTTGATATTATTTTTCCCTCATCCGTCTTTGCACGCAAATTAGCCAAGCCCGATAATTGAACCCCGTTAATATTTCCTTCCGTGGCAGTATATAGCCCGCTGACACTAACATCCAACCCTTTCGCACCGCCAATTCTTCCTGTAAAAATATTGAGGCGTATGCGCTGACGACTTCGTTTCCCTTGCGCAGTCGTGTTTACATTTATTTCGTTTTTTTGTAAAAATCCTTTGGGGTCGATTTTAAATTCTATGGGCATAATGATTTGCACATCAACAGGATTTCCATTATACGTTTCCGGTAACCATTTGGGCATTCCCTGCACCAAGCGAATAGCCTCCTCATTACACCAACTGCATCCCTCGCGAATACCACGATCTATTTTCGGCTCTCGAATACTGCCATCTTTATCCACCCAAAATTCGACCCTGACGGTTCCTTGAACACCTTTTCTGCGTGCAGATTTAGGATATTTGAGGTTTTGATTCAAGTACTCTCGACGTGCTGTTTCGCCTCCCGGAAAACCTACACCTCTGTCTTGTGCCTCCAAAATAATAGGATTTCCATCTTCGTCCTCACCCCAATACATGTGTCGCGTTATGTGTCGACGCACCTCTTGATAGGCTTGCTTTTCGGAACGAGGGGGTATCCATCGTCCGTGTTCCGAGTTCACCGGTAAACCGTATTCTCTTTTGTTGATTCGTTTTCGGATGAGTGATTTTTCTTCTCGACTGAAAAGATAGATATCTACGGTGTTTTGGTCAAATTCTACGTTGTGAATTTGGTCTACTTTATGATTGGTAATGTTGATGGTGTTCGATTGTCTGCCCGATGGTTCAATGATAATCGAACGCACAACATTTTCCGACAGGTCATGATCTACCCAACTCATCATGAACCCTTCCGAAGTGAGAATAGGATTTCCGATTACACGATGCGAACCAACACATTCGTTTGCCAATTTGACAAAATCTGTTTTTGGCGTGAGGTCTTCGTTCAACAATCTGTAATATAATTGGTGCCTGCCGTTATGACGAACTTCCGCTAACAACAAGTAGATGCTGTCTTTTTTCAACAAATGTGTTCTAAAAAAACGGTAACCAAAATGTGGAAAATCTATGGTAAGCACAACCGAATCTGTTATCTCCAAGTTTTCGTTTAGTTTGTAAACAATAATTGCATCGCCATATCTTTCGCTAGAATTATACGATTGTTTGCCATAACTCCTATCCGAAAAGACAAGTGTGGTTTCGTTTGTATCGGATTGAAAAAAAGAAAAATTACAGATGTCACCGTTATCGCCAACAGAATTTTTAAGGGGTTTTTTGTAAAGATTTTTCGGCTCAATAACCCATTCTCCCTCTCGATTTACCCGTCCCGCTCTCAAATAATTATGACCATCGGGATTATCCGACCAAAACATCAAAAAATCATCTCCCTTGTGAATGGTAAGAGGGGTTCGAGCAAACCGGTTTGATTTTTCGATTTCAAGTTTTAGGGGAATATCTTTTTTTAAACGCCATTTACAAAGTCCGCTTTCCGTCATTGTGAAAAGTTCGATACCTTCAGGAGGAGCATCGGTGTATGTCCGATGAGAATATCTGGGTATTTCTAAAAATGGGATAGCGTCATTTCTGTAAACTTGAATACTGTAATTCTCATAAAACGGAAAAAAGGAATGCCCTTCACAACGGGTAGAAGTTTCGTTTTGCGACAATGTTTCTGTATCTATGTTATACACTTGTGGGTTTCTTCCCTGAGGTC
>WRKV01000162.1 GCA_009777915.1 Bacteroidales bacterium
GTAGCTGCGAAAGTATCGCATTTGGCACATCTTCCGCAAGGCAAGATCGAATCTTACAACCGCGTGCAAGCGATGGTAGAGCGTATGGACGAATTGGGTTTCGGCGGCTGCACCAACACCGGAGCCTGCGAATTCGAATGTCCGAAAGGCATCAAAATCGACCACATTGCCAAACTCAACCGCGAGTTTATCGCTGCAAAACTTTGTGCACAACTGCCCAAGCAAGGCGGTGGGGTGGCGATATAACAACGACTGCATCAAGCAAAAGTTGTGTTTGTTAAAAAAAAGTTGTATCTTTGCAAAAAAAAAATTCAAACACTATGCTCAATATCGCAGTTATCGGTGCCGGACATCTCGGCAAAATACACTTAAAATGTCTTCAAGGACTTCCTAATCACTACAAAATTGTGGGTTTCCACGATGCAGATGCAGAAAATTCCGCAAAAATTGAGGCGGAATTAGGCGTAACCTATTTTCCGAATTTGGAAAATCTCATTCAAGCGGTAGACGTTGTGGATATTGTAACTCCGACGATTTCACATTTTGATATTGCTTCGTCGGCGTTGCGAAAAGGTAAACATGTTTTCATCGAAAAACCGATTACCACAACGCCGCAAGAAGCCCAAAAACTCTTGGCTTTAGCGAATGAAGCAGGGGTAAAAACACAAGTCGGACATGTCGAACGTTTTAATCCTGCTTTTTTGCACGTGAAAGATAAAATTTCGAATCCGATGTTTATCGAAACTCATCGTTTGGCAATGTTTAACCCGCGTGGATTGGACGTTCCGGTGGTTTTAGACTTGATGATTCACGATTTGGATTTAATTTTGAGTGTGGTGAATTCGCCCGTTCGAAAAATCAGTGCAAGCGGAGGAACGATTGTCAGTGAAACCCCTGATATTGCTAATGTTCGCTTGGAATTTAACAACGGTTGTGTTGCTAATATCACAGCAAGTCGGATTTCGATGGAAAATATGCGAAAAATGCGATTTTTCCAAAAAGATGCTTATATTTCGGTGGATTTTTTGGAGAAAAAAGCAGAAATTATTCGTATGAACGATGTTACGCCTGCCACGTATGACGACCCTTTTGCGATGATTATCGATTTAGGAAACGGCAAACAAAAACACATTCAGGTTGAAAAACCGGAGATCGAACCAAGCAACGCTATTCAGGCGGAATTGAGTAGTTTCCACGATGCCATTGTGAACGACACGACAACCGCAGTTCCCTTTATCGACGGGTATAACGCACTCGAAGTGGCATATCAAATTATGGACGAAATTCAATCTTCAAAACGTTAGTGAATTCTCAAAAAATCCATAGAATTTTTTACGTTGGAGTTGATTTTATGTCTGCGGCTTTGGCGTGGATGCTGTTTTTTATTTATCGGAAATTCTTGGAAACAGAGTGTTTTCCCCTTGCGTTTGATCAAACTTGGAACGATGTTCGGTTTTATCAAGGTTTGATTATTATTCCGTTGGGTTGGCTGATGCTGTATTCGATGTATGGCTATTATCGTCGGACGACTACCAAAACGTTATTTTCGGATATTACGGAAACGCTGAATCACTCGATTGGCGGGGTAATTGTGTTGTTTTTTATTGTGATTTTAGATGATTATGTGGAGAGTTACAACATGTATTACAATTATGTTTTTATGTTGTTTGTTTTTCATTTTGGATTCACGTTTTTCGGACGTTTGATACACACGTATTTCATTCAAAAATCGACTCATCACGAAAAGTATTTGTTATCACTCAAAGACCAACCGCTCCCCGCTTGGCATAGTTTTTTGAAACGTGTGAGTGATATTGTGTTGAGTATTTTTCTTGGCGTTTTGTTTTGCCCTTTGATTTTATTCGTGATTTGGAAAGTCAAACGCGATGCAAAAGGTTCGGTTTTTTATTTGCAAGAACGCATCGGATGGCAAGAAAAACCATTTATGATGTATAAATTTCGTTCGATGTGTGAAGGTGCTGAAACGTCCGATTTACCTATGCTTTCAAGCGATGATGATGAACGAGTAACCCCTTTCGGACGCATCATGCGACAATATCGAATTGATGAATTGCCGCAACTTTGGAATGTTTTGAAAGGCGATATGAGTTTGGTCGGTCCTCGTCCCGAACGCCGATATTACATCGACCAAATCGTGAAAAATGCTCCGGAATACAAACGACTTCTCCGTGTAAAACCGGGCTTAACTTCTTGGGGAGAAGTGAAATACGGCTATGCTTCATCTGTCGAACAAATGATTGAACGTATGGCGTTTGATTTGGAATACATCGACAATATGTCGCTTTCCAACGATTTGAAAATTTTATTGTATACGGTGATTACCGTTTTGAAAGGCGAAGGAAAATAGTTAAACGATAACACCAATCACATCAAACGCATTGGCTTCGGTAATTTCTACGTCGTAAAATTTTCCGAGTTCGAGATCCTCGTTTTCATCTAAGATCAGCACTTCATTATCGACTTCGGGAGAGTCCTGCATGGTGCGTCCTACAACGTATTCAGCCTCGTAGCGATCGGTGATTACACGCAGTTTTTTGCCCACCTTTGCCTCGTTTTTTTCGAGAGAAATATCGTGTTGTATCTCCATGATTTCGTCCATGCGTTCTTGTTTCACTTCGTCGGAAACGTCGTCGCTTAGTGCGAAAGCGGGGGTGCCCTCCTCCGCAGAGTATTTGAAAACACCCAACCGATCAAACTTTATGTCGTTCACAAATGTTTTTAATTCCTCAAACTCCTCCTCTGTTTCGCCCGGATAGCCTACAATTAGCGTAGTTCGCAATGCTGCGTTCGGCAATTTTTCGCGAATGGTTTTTATCAAATGGTAGGTTTCCTCTTTGGTCGAAACACGTTTCATGGATTGTAAAATTCGTGTTGAAATGTGTTGAAACGGAATGTCGATATACTCGCAAACCTTAGGATTTTCAGCCATTACAGTGAGTAAATCCATAGGGAATTGATGCGGATACAAATAATTCAAACGCACCCATTCGATGCCATCGACTTCGGAAATTTTTTGCGTAAGTTCGGCGATTTTTTTCGAGCCGTACAAGTCCACACCGTAATACGTTACATCTTGCGAAATCAAAATAATTTCCCGAACGCCTTTGTTTGCAAGGATTGTAGCCTCCTCAACCAAATCCTCTATGGTGCGGGAAATATGTTTTCCACGAATCAACGGAATCGCACAAAACGAACACGAACGGTCGCAACCCTCAGCAATTTTGAGGTAAGCGTAATGTTCGGGAGTCGAAAGCACACGTGTATGCACATCCGTTTTCTCAAAATTTTCCGACAACATAGCCAGCAATTCATCCCTTTGATGCACGCCAAACCATGCGTCAACACTCGGAAATTCGTGTGCCAGTTCATCTTGGTGACGTTGCACCAAACAGCCCATCACGATTAATTTTTCGGTACGGTGTTTGTTTCGCAAATGTTCCGCTTGCAAAATATATTTGATCGATTCCTCCTTGGCATCGCCAATAAAACCGCAGGTATTGATGATGACGACTTGCGGATTTTTGGGTGAGTGTTCATCTAAAATTTCGTGTTCTGCCTGTTGCAGATTTCCGATGATAACTTCGGAATCCACTGTGTTTTTAGAACATCCGAGGGATATAAGTCTGATGGTTGCCATGGTGATTTTATTTACATTTTCCTGCAAAGATACGAAAAAAAAACCGAAATACCAAAAACCATGAGAGGCGTGTAACCACAACACGCCTCTCTCCCAAAACAACCACACAATATTTACGATTTACAATTTACGATTTACGATTTGTAGGGGCGACCCTTGCCGGCTCCCTTGCCGGC
>WRKV01000163.1 GCA_009777915.1 Bacteroidales bacterium
CGTCATTTCAAATCGAAAAATCAAAAAACCTTCATAAATTAAACAATATTAAATAATTACAACAATAAATTTTTAAACAACTTGACAGTACTAATTTATGGTTTATGTTTTATGATTTATGATTTAGGGCAATAAAAAAAGCGCGAGCGAAACTCCTTTTTTATTGATACTTGAGGTCTTAGACTACCCGTGTTATCGAATTTGATGAGTAAAGCCCACGCGGCTGCATGGGCGTTTACGCTTTACTCACGATAACACTGTGAAATGTCTAAGTTTCAAGTATCCGAATACAAGCTAAACGCTATGTTTTATCTATGTTTTCGTTTATTTCATGTTTTTGGTTTTTTGGTTAAAATTTTTGCAAAGTTACGAAAAGTTTTTGAATTGGCAAAATCTTATCCTCCGAAATCATCGAAGGCAATCATTTCTTTTGGAACGCCAAGATCATCGAGCATATTTTGCACGGCATCGTTCATCATCGGAGGTCCACAGAGATAGTATTCGATGCTTTCGGGTTCGGGATGATTTTTCAAATAGTTATCCAAAATCACTTGATGAATGAATCCTTTGTAACCCTTCCAATTGTCCTCAAGACATGGTTCCGAGAGAGCGATATGGAATTTGAAATTCGGAAAATCTTTTTCGATGGCACGGAAATCCTCGACATAGAACAACTCGCGAAGTGAGCGTCCGCCGTACCAAAACGTGGTTTTACGTTTGGTTTTTTGAGTCAGGAATTGGTCGAGAATATGCGACCGCATGGGTGCCATTCCCGCACCACCACCGATAAACATCATTTCGCGATTGGTATCTTTTACGTGAAATTCGCCGTAAGGTCCGGAAATCGTTACCTTGTCGCCGGCTTTCAAAGAGAATATATACGATGAACAAATACCCGGATTGACATTCATAAAACCCTTGTTTTTTCTATCGAATGGCGGTGTTGCGATGCGGATATTCAGCATCACGATATCGCCTTCCGCAGGGTGATTTGCCATAGAATACGCACGATAGCAAGGTTCGGTGTTCTTCATTTTCAAATCCCAAATGCGACATTTGTCCCATTCATCGCGAAAGGTTTCCTCCACAAAAATATCTCTACCATACTCCACTTCGCAAGTCGGCACATCAATCTGAACATAGCCACCGGAGCGGAAATCCAAGCGTTCGCCCTCAGGCAGTTTCACTATCAATTCCTTGATGAATGTGGCTACATTTCGGTTGGAAACCACTTCGCATTCCCATTTTTTAATACCAAAAATTTCTTCCGGAATCTGAATTTTCAGGTCGGCACGCACCTTCACTTGACAGCCCAATCGCCAGTGATTGAGTTGTTCTTTGCGTGTAAAAAAACCGGTTTCAGTCGGCAAGATATCGCCGGCACCCTCCAGGACTTGGCAGCGACACATACCGCACGTCCCTCCCCCACCGCAAGCCGATGGTAGAAAAATTTTCTCTCCGGCTAAGGTCGAAAGTAGAGTGGATCCGGGTTCAACCTCAAGTTCGTTGTCGCCATTGATGGTGAGTTTGACATTGCCCTCAGGAGTGAGTTTTTTACGTGCATACAACAAAAGTCCGACCAGCAGGAAAATGACGATCAGGAATACGGCAATGCCGATGAGAATGTGTTGAAGGATTGGGTCTATGTTTAACATGAATTATGAATTACGGATTATGAATTATGAATTATTTTTGATTTGGCTATAATTTTATTCCCATAAACGCCATGAAGGCGATGCCCATCAGACCTGTTATGATGAAGGTGATACCGAGACCTCTGAGCGGTGCGGGAATGTTGGAATAGCGGACTTTTTCGCGAATGGCAGCGATACCTACAACAGCAATCAACCAACCAATTCCGGAACCTAATCCGAATACAGATGCCTCCGCGATTGAGGCGTATTCGCGCTCCTGCATGAACAACGCTCCGCCCATAATAGCACAGTTTACAGCGATTAGCGGAAGGAAAATTCCTAACGCATTGTATAGTGTTGGCGAAATTTTTTCAACGATCATTTCAACCAACTGCACGATGGCTGCAATAACTGCAATGAAAATAATAAAACTGAGAAAGCTCAGATCGATGCCCGCTAATTCGGGATTGATCCACGACAGTGCACCTTTTTTCAGCAAAAAGTTTTCAATAGCGTAATTGATCGGCATGGTAATACCCAGCACGAAAATCACTGCAAAGCCAAGTCCCACCGATGTTTTCACGGTTTTGGAAACGGCTAAATACGAACACATACCCAAAAAGTATGCAAAGATCATGTTGTCGATAAAAATCGATTTAACGAATATATTGAGTAAATTTTCCATAGCTTATTTTTCGATGAGTTCTTTATGTCTTGCTCGTTGAATCCAGATGATGATACCTACGGCGATGAGTGCCATTGGAGGAAGTATGAACATGCCGTTGTTTACGTATCCCGCTTCATACGCGGCTTCCGGGATAACCGGATAGCCCCACAGAGTGCCCGATCCAAGCAGTTCACGAAAGAATGCCACAATGATTAGGATCATGCCATAGCCTGCACCATTGCCGATGCCATCGAGCAGCGATTGCCACGGCTTGTTAGCCATAGCAAAGGCTTCCAGCCGTCCCATCACAATGCAGTTTGTGATGATCAAGCCCACAAACACCGAAAGTTGTTTGCTCACATCATACACAAAGGCTTTGAGAAATTGATCCACCAAAATCACCAATGCCGCGATAACCGTGAGTTGTACGATGATGCGAATACGCGGTGGGATGGTGTTTCGCAAGAGCGATATAATCAAATTCGACAGAGCGATGACTACCGTAACCGAAACTGCCATGACGAATGCAGGCTCGAGTTTCACGGTTACAGCCAAAGCCGAGCAGATGCCCAGAACCTGCATGGTTATGGGGTTGTTCTTGCCTATGGGTGTCAGTAGCAACTTGCGGTTGGCTGCTGAGAATAAGGGTTGTTGTTTGTCTTCCATATTAGTCTTCTGTTGTGTTTGTTGTGGTATCTTTCTTTTCGGGAGTTTCCTCTACGGGCTCCTCCTCCGGTTGTGTTTCCGGTTCCGGTTCCGGCTCTTCTTCCTCTACGGGTGGTCGGGGTCTGTACACTCGTGGTGGTTCCTCCTCTACGGGTTCCTCGATGATCTCTTCTTCGCTCATGGCAAGGATTTCAGCGCGTCTGACCTTGAAGAAGTTCAAGTAATTTGCTAAACCTGTTTTGATCATATTGGCCAAGCCATCGGAGGTGATGGTTCCTCCGGAGATGGCGTCAACACCGTGTTTCGGAGCAACCTTATAGCTGTTGGCAACGCCACCTTTCACTATGGCGATGGAGACAAAATTCCCCTCGTCATCAAAAATTTGTTTGCCCACAAATTGTTTTTGAAACACCGGATAGGCAATTTCTGCGCCCAGTCCCGGCGTTTCACCTTGGTGGTCGAAAACCGCGCCAACAACGGTGTTGAAGTCTTCCCTCAATGCCATATAGCCCCATATCGGTCCCCACAAACCCTTGCCCAGCATGGGAATGATGAAGATTTGTTCGTCGTTGAGTTCGCAGACAAACATCGGAAATGCAGGCTCCACGTCGGATCTGCCGGCATTGAGCTCGTCTAATTTCCTGAGTTCGGTTTTCAGATCCAGGTCGAACGGACTGCGATCGTCGGTGATGATATGGCCTTGGCGATCGATCAGGATCTCGGAAACGATATGCTTTCCGAAGAGTTGTTCGGCGTTCTCCTTAGTGGAGACGATGCCTGCCGAGGCGAGGACGTTTTGGATTTTCTCAATTCTGGCGTTGCGCTACTGA
>WRKV01000164.1 GCA_009777915.1 Bacteroidales bacterium
GATTATCGAAATAATGTGGTCTACAATTGGGGCAGTAACAGCGGTTATGGTGGCGAAGCAACCAATGCCAATATCGTGGCGAATTACAACAAACCCGGTCCTGCTACGAGAGACGGACAGGTCAGACACCGAATTTACGAGCCTTGGAAAAAAGCACCGAATGATAATCCGCAACGTTTTGGAGAAATTTTGGATAAATGGGGGACGCTTTTTGTGGAAGGAAATTATGTTTACGGACATCCGCAAACCACTGAAAACAACTGGGAATACGGCATTCAGATTCCGGAACGCTACAGCGATCACGAAGAGGTCAAAGCAATTTTGAAATTGAATACTCCGCTTCCGGCTCCACCGATTACACAGCACTCCGCCGAAGTTGCTTACGAACGTGTGATGGCGTACGGCGGTGCAAGTTTGGTGCGTGATGCCATTGATTCGCGCATTATTCACGAAACTCGAACCGGAACTCACACGTTTTCCGGTTCAAACGGCAGTAGAAATGGTATCATCGACAGTCAAAGAGATGTAGGTGGTTGGATTGAATTAAGAGGCCTTCCGCCGTTGGAAAGTACCGCCAATGATGGGATTCCGGATGCTTGGAAAATTGCCAATGGTTTAGATATTGAAACGCCGATTGCCAATGAAAAAGACCTTAGTCCGATTTACACCAATCTTGAAGTATATTTGAATTCGTTGGTGCAATATATCACCATGTTGCAGGAAAAATAAACCTCCGTTGGTCGCCGAACGGTCTTCCCGTTGGAGTGACCAATAGCCTTTAGTTCAAATATCCAATAGCCATTTCCACACCGGTTTCACGGTGATGGATACCCCCGCTTCTTTCACTGTTCTTTCATCGTCCCAAGTGAGTAGCAAAAGGTTTGTGCACTTCAATTCCCCGCTTGCCTCGATGAGCGAGGATATCTCACGTTTGCAAGTTTTGGGATTTTGTAAATCGTAAGAAACTTGTATCAACGTTTCCACGTTGTGCATATTCCGGCAAACGAAATCGATCTCCTTATCGTTGCGGGTACGGTAGTAAAACAAGGTCTGCTGCGTGTTGTAGCCTCGGCGGATCAAATCGACAAACACCAAATTCTCCAATAACCGCCCCTTGTTCTCCGACAACTCAAACGACTGAGCTGCCACAAAACCATTGTCCACCACAAACGCTTTTTGTGGTGCTTTTTTCATCAGTTTCAACTTGTTGTTATAGCGCGAAAGATAGAAAAACAGATAGGGTTCCGACAGATATTTGCAGAATTTCTGAACCGTGTGTGCACTCCCTATGCTGAGTTCATTCGTCAGTTGATTAACCGAAAACGGGTTGCAGTAGTTTGCCAAAAGGTAGGTCGATAAACTGTATAACTCGTTGCTGTTGCGAACGTTGAAACGTCTTGTAAGGTCTTTCAACAGGATGGAATCGTATAGTGCCGACAAATAATTGCGTGTCAAACTGCGTGATTTTATCGTTTCCGGAAAGGAGCCACAGGTCAGGATCTCCGTCAGTTGCTGCAATAACAATGCTTTCTCCGCAGGGGTTTCGTAACTTATCGGAACATCATTAAAGGCAAGCACTTCGGCATAACTAAACGGCAGGATAGTGATTTGGATAAAGCGTCCCGTTAGGGCTGTAGCCATTTCGTTCGACAGCAGTTTTGAATTTGACCCTGTGATGATGAGGTTGATCCCTCTGCGGTACAGTTTGGCAACCCACAACTCCCAATTAGGTAGGTTCTGGATTTCATCCAAAAGCAGATATTCAAAATTGGGGTAAACCTCCAGGAGTAACTGTATTAGCGCGTTTTCATCGAAATGTTTTAACAGCAAGTCGTCATCAAAATTCAGATAGGCAAAATTCTCCGACTTTAGCAATTGCAGGGCAAACACTGACTTTCCGGCTCTCCTCGGACCCGTGATCAATTTGATCAGATTTGATGCAAGCATATCGCCCATTTCTCCAAGCAGAACACGGTCTTGATACTTGCGTTGCAACAGTGCATCGCGCTCCTCTTTTTGTTGTAAAATAGCCGTTCGTATCATAATATCTTAGTTTTAGTGCGCAAAAATCCCCTTTTTTATGCAGTATGGTTTTTGTTTTGCAAAATTACAACTTTTTTTTGAATTAACCAAATTTTTTTTCAATCTTTTTTTTTCGCATTCCAAATTTTTTCGTATCTTTGCAAAACATTTTAACCAAAAAAACAAACCATGAAATAAACGAAAATATAAATAAAAATAGCGATTGCTAAATTCTTGTCTTTGAAATTTCAACACCTTAAACATTCACAAGAATAAGTAAACGCCTGCGGGAGCGGGCTGAACTTATTTGTGAATGTGGGTCGTTGAAAACCTCAAAGACGGATTTGTTAAGTCCGTTTTTTTTATTGCCATAAATCATAAACCATAAATCATAAACCATAAAATACCTATGAAAAAAATCACCTTAATTTCAATTATTCTTGCAACTTTTGCAGCCCAAAGTTTTGCGTATTGTCCTATTCCGCAGTGGTGTCCCAAAGCTGACTTGCATCAAACTCTCTGTCCGGGCGATACTATCGACCCTATCGAATTTCCTTCGGTAATGGGGAAAACCCTTATTATCAATTGGTGGACGGATGGTACGCGTTTCGCGTCTATCAACACGCCTAATGGCATCACGGTTTCGGGTCCGCCCGAGAATCGGGAGCATTCGGCACCTGTTTCTATCAAGGGAGCACCCACAGCCGTCGGCACCCACCACTATACCGTAAGCAATACTTGTGGTGTGGAGTTGCTACATGGTAGCATAACTGCAATATTATCAATACCGAACACTCCCGGAACGATCACATTTAGTCCTACTTCGGTTTGTCCGGGCGACACATTCACAGCCTCTATTGCTGCTGTAAGTAGTGCAACATCGTACAACTGGACTACGCCTGCAGGTATGACCGATGACGGCAGCAATGGCACCACCCTCAGCATTACCGACACCACATCGGGTAGTTTTGCTATTTCGGTAATTGCGAGCAATGCTTGCGGAACAAGTGCACCAAGTACGCAAAACATCACCATCGCACTGCCCGCTATTACAGCACATCCGGCTCTTGCCTCCCCAACGGTAGGGCGGAATGCCGGATTTGCGACTTTATCTGTAACCGCAACGGGTACCGCCCCGCTTGCGTATCGGTGGTATTCCAACACGATTAACAGCAATGTCGGAGGTACCCTTATTTCCGGTGCAACAAGTGCTTCCTATACACCGTCGTCTGCTGTTTTTGGCTCCATGTTGCACTATTATTGCGTAGTCACCAATGCTTGTGGGATTGATACATCGAATGTAAGTGGACTACACACAGTGAATAGCAGTTGTGATCTTTTTGCCGATTTGGATTTTGCAGGTAGTAATTTAGGTACGCCTTATTTTAAGACCAATCGCACTTGGACCATTACCGGTACGGTAGATGGGCAGGCTATTACGCAGACTTGGTCGGATGTGGTTTTGGCTCCCGGTTGTGATAAGGGTATGCTTACTCATCGGGAAACGGTTCCGTTTACTTCCGGTTGTGTGAGGAATAGTACCTCCGGCGGTAGTGGCACTCGCCCCGCTACGACGCAGACTTCGGCGGGTTATTCCAATTACTATGGGGATTTGTTCACTTGGTGCGCGGTTATTCGTTTTGCCGATCAGCTTTGTCCCGGTGATTGGCGTGTGCCTACTACGGAGGAATTTCGGGCTTTGAGCTTGGCGCTTGG
>WRKV01000165.1 GCA_009777915.1 Bacteroidales bacterium
ATTCGTGGGTTTGCAGGTTCATCATGTATAAATCGGCATCACCACGCCACACCGGATTTGTACCTCGATGTGTGATGTAAAAAAGCATTCATCGACCATCCGGCGAAATTTTGGGCATAGACGCAGATTGGTCTAATTGGTGAGCATCTAACAGCATTTCAATATCTCCAAAAGCCATCGTTTTTTCATCAAACGGAATGCGGAATAAATCGAATTGAAGATCTAAAATTTTATCGTATCCCGAGAGGGTATCAAAACCATCAAAAACTCTGCTTTTGCAGAAGTACAGCCATTTTCCGTCGGGCGACCAACACGGAAAAGTTTCCTGTATTCCGCTGTGAGATGTTTTCAATTTGGGTGTTGCGAACATGGTGTTGGTTTCGAGATCAAGCAAAGCGATGTCGGCACCACTTTGATCAAAAATTGTAGCCCGATTATGCACATTGCTATGAAAATAGAACGCCGCTTTGGTTACAGCAAAGGCAATAAATCGTCCCGAAGGATGCCAAGAGGCATAAGCACCGGGAAGTACGAATTCCGGTGTAGCCGTGTTTAATCGACGAAACTCGCCGTCTTTGTAGATAATCACACCGGGATTGATCAGACGAGAATGCATCACAAATTCATCGGGATTTCTTTGGTTTGACACATGACAACCCAAACAACTGCCATCAGAAACAGAATTATCAACAAAATCAAAATAATCGAAAGATTCCAAATGCCGTTGTTGCATATTAATGTTTTTGTAAACATCGTAAGATGGCGGAAGTAAGCGGTAAACCAGCCAAGAATCGATTGAGTCGGTTGAAATTTGATTGGTGATCACAGGCAGTTTTTCCCAAGTGCCGTCCAATTTTCGATAAATTTGAACTTGATAGGATTTTCCGATATTTTGGCTTAACAGGGTTTGCCATTTTTCTATGGGAATCATCACATCTTGTTTGGTGGAAATCGAAAACGTGTAGCCGTTTTCACCGATAAAATCCACGACAAAACGTTCGCCGTCCATGTCTACGAAAAAGTTTAACGGTGCCATGTTCGGAGGCACTGTGATATCGGTATAATCCGGAAAAATAGCGACAGGTTCGGAACTCAAAACGGCTTGCGACTTATCGAAATTTGAGCAACCGACAAACCATATCGAGGCGAACGACAGAATTAAAAAGGATAATGCAAATTTTTTCATGTTGATTATTCAAGGGGTCTTAAAAGGTAATGATATTGATAGGTATCTTGATAGGTTTCTCTAAACCAATTTTCCGAAAGTTGTCCTTGTTGGAGCATGGCAAAATGATGTACAAAATTTTCGTGTCGGAAAATAGTTTCCGGTCGAATGGTCAAACCGCCAAATGTTCGGCTCATGATCATCTCTCGGGAAATGTCGGCGTTCCAACCATAACCGATACTTCCTAAAATTGCCTCCTCCAAGTGGCGAGGAATATGTTCGTAATCGAATTTTTCGAGCAAGGCTTCGATTTTAGGAAAAAAGTCGTCCATTTTAGACACTAAAATAAACGCTACGGCATATTCGAAAGCCCGCTGATTGTTTGGATTTGCAAAATGCAGTTCGGATATGGAGTAATCAAAATTCCAGCTGGCTAAAAAATCTCTTTGCGGACCTAAACTTCGTCGATGGATATAATACGGATCGGCGTTGATTTTAGCGGTATCGGCAAGCATAGCACGATATGTTCGGGCTTGTTTTCGCCATTTGGGAGATAGTTCCAAACGATTGATAAAAGTTTCCAACGGACCATAGTCTCCAACAATCAACGAACTACGAATAAAATCGTTGAGTGCATGGGGATTTTCCCAAACTTCAAACTGATTGAATGCCGATGCCAAAGCCATGGAGTGGAGTTCCATATCGGCAAGAAAAAGATAGGACGCCCGCAACAGAAAAATATGAGATTCCTGTTTGCCAACCAGATTTTGAAACCCGTGATAGTGGCTGTACGAGAAAAAATTCTCCAAGAGTTCGCCGGTATGAGCAAGTGCATATTTGAGGAGAACCACCAACTCTTGCCACAAACTTCCGATTTGACTCTCCGTAACTTTACCTGTTGCCAAATCATCGGTAATCACGTGTAAAATTTTATTGCTATGCAACAAAATGTCGTGCCAATCATGGCGATCAATAGCATCGTTAACTTTTGCAATGATGCGTTCGTATCTGGTTTCGATACTTCTATCGAAAACCGAAGTAAACTGATACAAGCCAAATCCCAAAGCAAGCAGCACAAAAATGCCTCCATACCAAAAGGATTTCTTAATACGTCGCTTTCGTTTGACACGAAATTTTTTTAGAAGAAAGTTTTTCATATTGACCTACTTTCTTTCCGGCACATCGCCAACGCGTGTCAGTTCGCTTTCTGCAGATGCAAAACCTCCGGAGTTGGGAGGAGTGAGAGATAACGAAAGATCGGCACCTCCTCGTGTAACATCGCCCGGCATATCAACGAACCATTGTCCGTCGATTTTGCTGAGTAAAATTCGCCGTTTGATACCATCAACTTCATAATAGCAAATTGCTTTACTTTTTTGAACGTCTATGCTTAGAATTTTGAACTCTTGAAACAAGTCCAATCGAGAACTCGGATCAAATTCGTACATCATGGAGGTATGTGCCAAAGGTTCCAAAGAGGCTTCGGTGACCAATTTTGCTACAGCATCAAAATCGTTGTCGATGTAATAGAGTTGCAGAAATTGTTGAGCTACGCGTTTGGCGGAATTGTCGCCACACGAGGCGAGCAACCAAGAGCCAAGCACGATAGTTACTAACGTAATAAGTGTTTTTGTTTTCATGATTTTTTTGTTTTTAGGGTATAATTTTTTACAAAGATACGAAAAAATTCTGACATAAAAAAATATTTAGTCACAATAGAAAAATTTTTCGTACCTTTGCACCATGAAACCAATCACCCTGATTTTTTTACTGACGCTGTTCTGTACAACAAAAACCTTCGCACAACAAGGAAGTTCGGAACAGTTGGCTATTGAATTTCTGAATAACGGCGAAATAGAAAAAGCACTCAGCCTCTTTGATGAAGCCTATTCCAAAACTCCGTCACAACATCTTTACCGACTTTATTTGGACGCTCTTTTGCAAGAAAAAAACACGAGAGATGCTGAAAGATTGGTGAGACGACATCAACGAAATTTCCCTCAAAACCCTACAACAGCAATAGATTTGGGCTATGTCTTTTTGATCTCCGGAGATAAAAACAGAGCCGATAGAGAATTCAAAACGGTCGTTGATAAATTGCCGAATAATCAAAATCAAATCGCCGAAATTGCAGTCATGCTGTTTAGTCGAGGACAAACGGAATTCGCCATTCAAGCGTTCCAAAAAGGACGACAAATTTTGAATCAGCCCCAAGCATTTTCGTTGGATATGGCGACATTGTACGAACGCACAAACCGGATGGCTGACATGACCAACGAATATCTGACTTTTTTAGAGTATGGCCCTCACATGCTTGCCATGGTTCAGCAACGGGTTCAGGTGGTTTTAGCAAACGATACCGAAGATAAAAAAACAGCTGCCGAAATTCGAAAAACCATTTTGGATTATATTCAAAAAAATCCGCAAAGCCGCACTGCACAAGACTTTTGGATTGGACTGCTGTTGTCTGTCGAAGATTTTGAAACCGCTTTCACCTTTGCCAGAGCCTACGACAGACGATTTAACGACGATGGTGCCAAAATGTTGG
>WRKV01000166.1 GCA_009777915.1 Bacteroidales bacterium
GTAAGATGTAGTTTTTTCAGTTCTTTCACGGTAACGTAAACCGAAATATCCGGTGCGCGTCCAATAAACGATACGGCCTCGAGATAAACGAAAACCGTTTCGCCCAATTGGCGTACCGAGATGTGAGGCAGAATATTGTCGTCGGCAGAAATCTCGAAATGTTCTTCCTCGCCTTGCCGAATACATACCGTTATAGCATTGGATACGTCAATGCCGGTAATATTTCCGGAGAATGCAAAAATTTCCGAATCAAGCACGCCCTACGGACGAATGCGACTGCGCCTTACAGAATCCGTAAAATCTACGCACGAAGTGGCGAGCAAGGCGATGAGGGTGAAAGTGAAAGTTAGTTTTTTCATGTGTAAATATATTAGTTTGTTAATTATTGTTTTATGTTATATATATGTTTTGTTTTGACAAAAAGAAAGATAACACTGAAGTATTTTTCAATGCGAAGTTATTATCGGATTTTGTAAAAAAGATCAGCAGCTAAAAAAGTCAAAATTTCATGTACGTGCTCTTATGTCACAACATCGGGTACTTAGCTGTTGAAGTCAGTTTCATGTTCGACCGTGTGGTTACGTATCAGTAACCGATGTCAGTAAAAATCGACCTTTTTTCTTTTTTGTTATTTTAGGTGGAAGTGGCGGTGGTGGCGGTTGCAAGATGATTTGTGATTCTAATTTTCTCAACTCGTTTTGCAAGTACGCTTTGCGCTTGAGTATCTGTTTGCTTAGTAAATACTCTGCCCCCAACTCGTGATACATTTGATTTCGACTCAATACGTGATAGACAGACTTCAGGATCGAGTGTCCTATGGCAATCAAGGCTCGTTTTTTGCCTCGCCGTGCTGCTAACCTGTGGTATCTTGCCGAAAAAAATGTGTTTTTTGTTCGGGTGGCTGCCCACGCCGCTTCTACTATGGTTGTTTTGGCTTGTTTGTTGCCGTGTGTGATTCGTCCACTTTTTTTTTACCTGCACTCTCGTTGTTGCCAGGACAAATGCCAACCCACGATGCCAAATGTTTTTCTGTCGGAAAAACACTCATATCCAAACCTATTTCCGCTATCAAATCTTCAACCGTTTTTCTGTCCAAGCCGGGAATGTCTCGTAACTGCTCAACCCGATGTTCGTAAGGTTCCAAAAGATACCGAACTTGACGATTGATGTCTAATATCACACGTTCTGTATGAGCAATATTCGCCTTGATCATTTGCAGCAAATAGATGTGATGTGACTCTACAAATCCTTGACAAGCTTCGTATAAATCTGATCGGCTACACTGCATTCTCCAATGATAAACTTCCTCAACATCAGACATGGTAATGGTTTGACCATTACACAACTTATCTATCAACTTCGTTCCTGCAACGCCCGAAACATGGCTCAAAACACTGGACAACTTAATGTTGCAATCTTCCAAAATGCGCAAAAGACGATTTTGTTCAGACGCATTCTGTTCTATCAGTTTCTTTCTATACCGCGTCAAATCTCGCAAAATACGCTGCTGCTTTCTAGGAATATAACTCGGCTTGAGTAGTCCTGCCAAAAGCAGTTTGCAAAGCCAAGCACTGTCTTTCTTATCCGTCTTGTGACCCGGAACATATTTGATATGACGGGCATTAACAATCCAAACCGTCAACTCAGCACACTCCAAAATACGATACACCGGTTTCCAGTAAACTCCCGTACTTTCCATAGCTACGTGCGTTACACCTTCCGATAATAACCATTCTTTCAATGATGTCAAAGAACTTGTAAAGGTACTGAATTCCCTTGTCTGTGGCTTTAGGCCTGCGCCGTTGATGGTAGCCACTACCACTTTCTTGTGCACGTCAATCCCGCATCCGCGACTGACTACTTGCGTAAATCCGATTTCGTTCATGATTATGAATTTTTTTTACCGCAAAGGTAAAAAAAATTCACCATTTACATCGCATCGGGTGGCAAAATTTTTGTCATGGAGGTTTCATGTTTTTTTTGTTTTAAATGGTTTAACTATTTTTCGGGGCAATATACCCCTCACCCTATATAACGCGCAACTTTCGATTTTCGTATATTTTTTTTCTTAAAAAGTGTTAAAATGTTAATAACTTTTCAAAAATTGTTAATAACCTCGACGGCTAACACTTCGACGAAGTATCACCGTTCAGACCATTTCTCAAAACATTTGGTAGATTGAAAAAGTTTTTGTAATTTTGTACCCCAAAGATAAATCATCTAACCGCTAAAAAAAAACACAACTATGGTAAATTACAAAGAACTCGGATTAGTCAACAGCAAAGAGCTGTTCGCCAAAGCCATGGCAGGACAATATGCAATTCCTGCATTTAATTTTAATAACTTGGAGCAGTTGCAAGCCATTATTCAGGCTTGTGTCGAAACCAAATCGCCTGTGATTTTGCAGGTTTCGTCGGGCGCGCGCAAATACGCCAATCAAACCTTGTTGCGCTATTTGGCGCAAGGTGCAGTAGAATACAGCAAGGAATTGGGATACAACATTCCCATCGTACTCCATTTGGATCATGGCGATACGTTTGAGCTTTGCAAGTCGTGTATCGAATACGGTTTCTCGTCGGTGATGATTGATGGATCACATCACGACTACAACCACAATGTCGAACTCACTCATCAAGTGGTGGAATATGCCCATCAATACGGCGTTTCCGTAGAGGGCGAGTTGGGTGTTTTGGCAGGTATTGAGGATGATGTCTCTGCCGAACATCATGTTTATACGCAACCCGAAGAGGTCTCCGATTTCGTGAAAAAAACCGGCGTAGACTCCTTGGCGATTTCCATCGGAACCTCGCATGGTGCCAACAAATTCAAACCCGAGCAATGCACGCGAAACGCCGACGGGGTGCTGATTCCGCCACCCTTGCGTTTCGACATTCTGGAGGCTTGCGAAAAAATGATTCCGGGCTTTCCGATTGTTTTGCACGGTGCCTCGAGCGTTCCGCAGGATAAGGTTGACACCATCAACCAATACGGTGGTGCGCTGAAAGATGCTATCGGCATTCCCGAAGAACAACTCCGCAGAGCCGCTGCATCAGCCGTTTGCAAAATCAACATTGATAGCGACGGACGTTTGGCAATGACCGCCGCCATTCGCGAACAATTCGCTTTGAATCCAAAAGAATTTGACCCGAGAAAATATTTAGGACCTGCCCGCGATGCGTTGAAAGAAGTGTATAAGCACAAAATTGTTAACGTATTGGGTAGCGTCGATAAAGCATAAAAAAAATGTAAGGGCGCGTATTGCACACGCCCCTACAGGCTATTCCACAATCTCCAATTCCTCCAACAAGTGTTGGGCATTGGCGTATTTGTCCATCATAAACAAGATGAAACGCACGTCTACACTAATGTTTCGACATTGGGTAGGGTCGAACATCAAATCGCTCATCGTGCCTTCCCAACAGCGATCGAAATTAATTCCGATAACCTCGCCTTTTCCGTTCAGAACGGGGCTCCCCGAATTTCCTCCGGAGGTGTGATTGGATGCTACGAAAGCAATCGGCATGTCGCCTCGGGCATTGGCATAAGGTCCGAAAGCCTTGCTGTTGTAGAGTTCTTTGAGCTTGTCTTCAACCACGTAATCGAAAATCTCCGGATTCTCTTTGGCAATTAAACCGCTGAGCGTAGTATGGTAATTGTAGGTTACCTCATCCGACGGCGAG
>WRKV01000167.1 GCA_009777915.1 Bacteroidales bacterium
CGAGCATTAATAAAGTATTGCTCGAATTGCCTGAACATTCGTTTGTTTTTGGGTTATGACTTGGACGAAGAACTGCCTTGGCATAGCACCATCAGCCGTACTCGAGGACTTTATGGCGAAGCTGTTTTTCGCTCGTTGTTTAAGGAAATTTTACGTTTGTGTGTAGAGAACGGAATGGTTTCCGGTCGTAGGCAAGCAGTAGACAGTGCTTTTATCAGAGCCAATGCGAGTATGGCTTCATTGCTTGAAAAAGAGGTGTTGGACGATGTCGACACCTACGCAAGCGAGCTTGCCGAAAACAGTGAAGCCACAGTTAGTTCAGAAAAAAAGAAACGCGTAGAACAGCATCACTCTTGGAAAGAAAAACAAACCAAACATCATCCTGGCAACGATTCTGAACATGCAAAATTTTTAAGCAATCACACGCATTATTCTCCGACCGATTCCGATGCTCGTATTTCAACCAAGCCCGGCAAGCCGAGAAATCTTAACTATTCCGGACAACTTGCCGTAGATACTTCTCATCATGTGATAACGGCTGCAACTGCGGATTTTGCCGATAAAAGAGATAGTCAGTGCATTGAAAAAATCTGCAACCAAACGATTGAAAATCTAAATGAGAATGACCTTGAAATGGGCGAATTTCTTGCCGATACAGGCTATTGCAGCGGAGAAGCGTTATCCTATTTGAACAAAAAAAACATCAATGCTTGGATACCGAATTTTGGTCAATTTATTGCCGAAAGAGATGGTTTTGTGTACAACAAAGAGCTCAACAGATACGAATGTCAACGGGGTAATCGTGCGATTTTACCTTTTAAATCCACACGTACCGACAAAACAAACAACTATACGCGTCACAGTTTCCGAAGCAGCGAAAGTGCCTGTAAAACCTGCCGGTTCGTGAAAGAATGTTGTGGCGAAAAAACTAAATTCAAGAAAATCGAACACAGCGAACATTACGAACTTTATCAACAAAACCACAAAAAACGCCTTGAAAATGAGCCGTACGCCAAGCGCATGTAAAGGCTGCGAAGTTCAACGGTAGAGCCGGTTTTAGGCACGTTGATAAACTTTTTAGGAATGAAAAAAGTGAACACACGAGGTATTGCCCAAGCTGAAAAACACGTCTTGATGGCATCGCTGTGTTACAACTTGAAAAAACTGCTCAAATCCAAGTCCAAAATGTTCGATTTTGCAAAAATTGCTTTGCCAAAAGTGAAGGAAATTACCAAAAATCTCTGTTTTGATTTTTTTCCCCCTACACAACTTGTTTTCACTCAAAATAAGCCCTCGTTTTTCTGAGCAAAAATCGTTATGAAAGAAACAGACCTCGCTTAAAAAAGGCTTATTTGAAGTGGGATTTTGGGAAAAAATGGGGTTGTGCCACAGCTACGCCAGTTAGTAGCAGGTTTATGTGGTTGTTTTTGCAATTTTAATTTATTTAGACACTATTGACCGACCAAACTAAAAACACACCCCAAACACCCTTTTAACGCACTGATATTCAAAACCGCGTTTTTTGTTCTCAAAAAGTTACCCCCCCCTCATTTTTAGAATAATTCTTGCTGAATAGTTACGGGACTTTTGTTTCGAGGCCTTTTCTTGGAATAAGTTCGACGACTTTCTGTGATCAGCCACGTCAAATCCAAATGCGTTGGCAGGTGCATTCGTATCAACGCTGCAATAGTCGAGAATGCTTTATCTGATTTGGTTTTTCGTTTGAGTACGTTGATTAACAAATGCGCAATCAGCGTAGCCCAAACCTGTGATTTGATACCGTTTTCGGTATCCGACCAGAAAAAATGCAACTGAAAATTCTGCTTAAGTTTCTTAAAAACCAATTCTATACTCCAACGTTTTTTGTACAATAATGCGACTTCTTCCGCAGTAATGTCCCAATTATTAGTCAAAAATTGATACTCTCTCCCTTTTTCATCTCTGTAGTCAACCTTGCGCAAACACAGGGTTTTGGCGATTTTCTTTTTCTTGTAAAACAAATGAATGTGTTCATCAAGACATACACCGCTCTCGGTCTTTTCCAAAGTCCGTTTGAACATCACATCTTGCGTTTCTCTGACCGCATTTTTTTTCATTCGTGTTACAAACCACACACGCTTTTGAGACCATTGGGCAAATTGATCGTAATCGTTGTATGCCTTGTCGAACACGACCATACTGCTTGTTGGAAGAACCAAATCTTGTAGAAAATTTTTGTCATGCCTTTTGGCTTCGCTGATTTTGGCGAACTTTGCGCTGTCGGAATGAGCGTCGGTCAGCATGTGAACTTTCAACCCGCCTTTCTTTTTACCATCGTCTTTTCGGTTGCGACCAACGCCTTGCATAACTTGAGAAAACAGGCTTATCGTCGTAGAATCAAAGGCGTAGAACTTATCAAAACGGACATCCGCAATTCGGCTGACCGACAAAATTGGCTCAAAATGTTCGAGCAACAGCAGATAAAAATCCCGAAATAGTTCATTGGGACGATCTCGCAAAGCATCGCCTGCAGTACTCTTTGCAGGTGACCTGTCGAGACCAAGATAATTGAGATTACCACCCAAAGCCCGCATACTATCACAGAGTTCACCCATCGAATCGCAGCGAGAAAACACGCCATAGAGCATCGTTACAAGGTGTTCCCAAGAAAAAAAAGTTTTGTAGTAACGATCACTCTGATAGTGATTTACCAACTTTTGAAACTTATCTCGTGGTAATAATTTTACAATTTGTGAAAAAATCGGCTGACCGACTAAATTTTTTTTTGTATCTTTGCACATTGTTGTAGATTTTTATTGTTGAGCAACAACAAAATTACAACAAAAAGGCGACATTTTTGGTGTCGCCTTTGTTTTTTTAACAATTATTTGTGTTTTTTTTGTCGGTCAGTAGTGAAAAAAAATATACAAAAATCGAAAGTTGCGCGTTATATAGGGTGAGGGGTATATTGCCCCGAAAAATTATTAAACCATTTAAAACAAAAAAACATGAAAAAGTACAAACAAACCATTATTCCCGAAATATCGACAGATAACTGGGAAAATCTAACACCTCAAGAATCTCGGAAAAAACTACTTGAGTACTATCGCACCAAATATCCTTACAATCGGACAATAATCAATCAACATCTTGGCATTAAAATAGGATTCGAGGCAGATGGAGTTAGTAAAACTTGCAGAGGCGGAAAAATTTATCCGGAGAAAAACTGTTTGATTGAAATTTTAGATAAATTGATTCGATACGCTGAATTTAATAATTTCGGAAACAGAAAACCAACAGACAAGCCAAATGTGCTTGGTTATCTAAATTTCAAAGCAAAGGCAAAAGTGAATGGCCAAATCGAATATGTTCATTTGACTATTCGGATAAGTAATCGAAAAGAGGGACGATTCACCTTTCACTATTCGATGTCTATCAACATTTGGAATAAAAAAAGTCGTTGAGTAACTAACTACGCTGACGGCGGCCTCAACGACTTTCAAAAACTGTAATAGGTTTTATTAGAAAGGTTGACTTCTTCAGAGTCGTTTCAACCTTTCCCGTTGCAAAGTTACAAAATGTCTCCAAATTATGCAAGGTTTTTGAAAAATATTTTTACCCCGTTCAGACTAATTCTCTTGGGCGCTTCGACTGCGCTCAGCGACCGGTGCTTCGTTGCGATGGGTCACCCGGTC
>WRKV01000168.1 GCA_009777915.1 Bacteroidales bacterium
CACTCGGATACCGTCTTCGGCAGTACCTATGATTACCGTTCCATTGTTGTTGTGAGCACCCGATCCAATGAAAACGAAAAACTTCGGAAAAGCCAAACGAGCAAATTCCTGACTTCCGGTTACGGAATCGTAGGGAGCCAAACACAAGAAATGAATAACCTTGGCTAACTGCACCGACTTTTGATAGTCTGCCGGTATCAAATTATAGCCCATATTCGACTGAATATCTTCCATACGATACTGAACGTCGATATTGTAGGCTTGTACATAGTTGGTAAAAAGCCAGCTATCCAAAGGCGTTTCCACACGAATCGGATCTCTGATAACCGAGTTCGGATCCAATTTATCTTCCGAACAATTGACCATGAGCACCGATAGTGCCAACATGGCTGAATATAAACATATTTTTTTCATAGCATTTAATTTTTTTATGATTTACAAAGATCTGTGGAGTAGAGCCGTTGTTAACTTACTTGGCGGAGGGCTACTTGCCGGTATTGCCTCAGTCGGATTTTTCGGCATACCTGCTGAAACAACGTCCGGCGGAATTTGGATCACCAATCTCGGACTGCGTTTTCCGGCAATCAAATTTGGCGAGTAGAGTTCAATATCCACAATAGGAGGTGGACTGCCTTGTTGAACGTTTCCGGTACCGTTAATTTTACGACGTTCAATTTCTATACCATAGCGTTTCACATCAAACAAACGCATACCCATATTCAAAAATTCATGTCTACGTATGTGCAAGATGGTATACATATACTGTCTTTGCAACTCTATTAACGGGAAATCCGGATTTATGGCTTTCTTGGGTGTAGGTCGATCCGGTTGATAGAACTCCCAGCTGTTTGCCCAATCGATGATGTTTTGTTGTGTCAAAACATTTCTAACCGGAAAGTTGGCAGTATTGGGCGGTGTTTGAATGACATTGTTTACCCAAAGGTTGATATCTGCCAAGGCAGGATTAATACGTCCCAGCATCACGTTGGCTTCGGCACGGTTCAAAAGGGCTTCTTCAGCAGAGAAAAGAACATGTACAGAACGGTAGTAACCGATTCCTGCAACAGGATCCGTGTATTCAAAAAGAAAAGGCACAAAGATGTTAGTAACTCTATTTAGAGCACCTTGATATACTCCGGCGGCAACCCAAAATGTATTGTAATTGGGATAACCGGGAGTAAGGCTTAACCACGGTCCCCAAGGTCCTCTCGAACAAACAGTTTCCCAAAAAGCGACCATCGAAGTATGACCGAATCTTGTTACATACCGATAAGGACCTGTAGTAAGTCCTAATGAAGAATGAACCGCTGCTAACATGAAATTGCATTTATTACCCGAATGGATATAATTATTTTCCCACTGGTCCGTTTGAAATTCTATTTCAGACTGAGCTCTGTGATCTCTCAAGAATTCTCTTGGATTTGAGCCGAGAGCCAAAGATGCGTAATGAGCAGCCTCTTCCCATTTTTGATAAAACAGAAAGAAACGCGATGCAAAAGTATTAGCCGCTTGTTGGTTGAAACGCCATTTCGGATGATTATAGATAGCATCGTCAATCAAGGGCAGGCCTTCCAAAAGATCGGCTTCGATTTTTCGGTAGACTTCCGCCACCGTACCACGTTCGTACATTGGATTCAACGTAGTTTCAGGTTCCGTGATGTAGGGTATTCCCATATCTGTTTCGGAATGATTCGGACTGTAATGTTGACCAAAGATATTGACCAACATGAAATGTCCATAGGCACGCACCACTAAGGCTTCGCCTTTTAAGGCTCTTAGTTTTGGCGTTACGGGCCCACCCATTGAGTCAATGGCTTGCAAAACGTTGTTGGCAGTTGCAATTATGGAATAATTACTTCCCCAAATATACGTCGGCGATTCATTGGCGGTGGTTCTGGATTCCTCCCAAAAGAAAAGTTCTTCGAAAAAACGGTCGCTATTGTTGAACCAGTGAGGGCACTCATCTATATTGTCTGAGGTAAACTCTGCGACTGTAAACCATTCCGTTGTAGGATATGCACTTCGCATTAATTGTTCTAATTTCACTTCTGAATCCAATTCGGCACGATTATCCGGCATTTCGTTCAAAAACTTGTTGCAGGACATCGCACAAACGGCTATCAGTAAGATTATGATCTTGTTTTTCATGATTCTAAATGTTTTAATGATTTATAAACCTATTCTTAGAGAAGTTGTAAATTGTTTGGGCACCGGAGCAGCCACACCTCCTGTGTTAAAGAACTCAGGATCTTGACCGTTCAGTTTTTTGTCTGCATAGAGCAAGAATGGGTTGGTGGCTTGAATTTTCAACGACAGCGAACTCAATTTCATGCGTTCAAGCAATTTCGATGGGAAATCGTATGATAACGAAATTTCTTTCATACGAATGAAATCACCTCGGGCAATACGTTCATCTGAAAAATTATAGGCATTGTAAGCATATCTCAAACCTGTGCCATAAACATTGAGCTGACGTCTACTGGCGATGATTGGAACCGTTGTAATGTGTTCATCACCCGGAACCACCCAGCGATTTTTGAATTCTCTTGGCATCGACGTAAGGTCGGTGTATTGACTGGCGAAAACCGGATCCAAACGCACCACATTACCCATAGAGTAGGTAATAAAGACATTCAATCGAAATCCTTTATAGGAAAAGGTATTACCCAAACTTCCCAAATCAGTCGGATCTACCGAGCCGGAGAATAGCAAAAAGTCGATATTATCTCTTTCCTGAAAATAAATGCCCGTTATCGAAATCTCTCCGTCTTGATCAAGGAATGTTGGAAGTCCTTCATCAATTAACCCCATAAAAGGAATCGAGAAAATCGAACGCACCGGTCTGCCTTCTACTGCAAATCCATTACCGGTAACTAAGTCGATAACACGTTGGCGATTATCTAATTTGGTTACCTTGTTTTTACTGTGTGAATAGATGAAATCTGTAGTCCAGGTAAAATCTTTGGTTCTGTAGTTTCGGGTAGAAATCGACAACTCAAAACCGTTAGATTCCATATTGGCAACGTTACCGTATTTAATCACATGTCCGCTTGTTCCCAAAGTGCTTATCGGTCCAATCAAGTCGAAGTTATTACGTTGATAGATATCGAATTCGACATTGATTCGGTTTTCCAAAAATCCGAGGTTCATACCGAAATTCATTTCATGTTTCTTTTCGTAGGTCAACCCACTGTTTTCGGGATTTCTAATGTACAACACAGACTCTTGATCTCGTGAAGACGGACGCCATGGCGTTTCAGAGGCAATCTCCACACGCGAGTTGGATACTGAAGCCGGTCCGCGGTCTGCTGTCAACGAGTAAGAAACCCTCGCCGACAAATGCGACAACGCTATAGGTTTAGCAAATGCATCAAAGAATTTTTCTTCGTGAGCATTCCACGCTCCGGAAAGGTTCCAGGTGGGCAGCCAGCGTGAAGAACGGGTTTTACCTAATCGGTTCGAACCTTCGTAACGCAAAGTTCCGTTAAAGGTATAACGTCCTTCGTAAGAATAAGTCGCATTGGAGATAAACGCAGCATGGCGAGTCAATGTGTTTCCCATATTGTAGTAGCGACTACCCTCTTCTTGTTGTTTTTTGAAAAGTTTCC
>WRKV01000169.1 GCA_009777915.1 Bacteroidales bacterium
AATGACCATTGATAGTTTCTTGATAACGATTCTGACCGTTGAAACCCAACGCAATATCCAAATTCCGAAAATCAGCAGTATCAGGTACGCGCCAACCTTGAGGGCAAATACCTACGACTTCTTTAACGGCACGCCAAGAAAATAAATCACCCTTTTGACCCGGATTGGAACGACAATCAACATTGTAAAAACTCGTTGTATAATTACCGCCATCGAAAGCTGTTTTACCACTACAAGAATCCGTCTGAACAACATCAGACCAAGTTTGCGTAATCGTGCCATTGGAAATCGTCCAAATGGTATCCGAGGCAAAAGAGGCAATACCAAGAGTAGTTGCCCAGTGGTTTTCTTCGCAATCCCATTCGCCACACGCATCACATTTTACGTGTGTGATTTGACAATTTGTTTCATTGCAAATTTTACATTTATCATCATTTTGTTTGCAAGACGTTGCGGAAGCAAGCAATAAAATCATCGCAGAATAAAGAAGTTTTTTCATCGTTTTTTGGGTGTTTGTTTATGAATTGTTTTATCAAATTTTTTTGCAAAGATACTAAAAAATTGCGAATTAGCAAGGAGATGTCTCCACTCCGCACGCTTTGCGTGCTCCGGTCGACATGACGGCGTTTTGTCATAGGGAGGGCTATGTGGCGTAACAACCTCGCACCCCGCAACCTCGCACCAATTATACCGACATTTGCTTTAAGTCGGGACTAATCACCAACGTTGCTTCGGTTGCGGCTTGCACTTGCTCAACGGAAAATTCGGGATGGATTTCTTTCAACACAATACCTTTTTCAGTGATTTCCATCACTCCCATTTCGGTGATGACTAAATTTACCTGTCCCGCTGCTGTCAAGGGAAGTGTGCATTCTTTCAGGATTTTCTTGGTGTCGCCGGCGGTGTGCTCCATCGCCAAAATGACCTTCCGTGCACCAACCAACAAGTCCATCGCACCACCCACTCCGGGCGTTTTTTTACCGGGAATCATCCAATTTGCCAAATTGCCTTTTTCGTCCACTTGCAACGCACCGAGAATGGTTACATCCACGTGTCCACCGCGAATAATCGTAAAAGACATCGCTGTGTTAAAGGTTGACGCACCGGGAAGTGCAGTAATAAAGCCACCTCCGGCGTTTGTGAATTCGGGATTTTCCTTGCCCGGTTCGGGCGATTCGCCCATGCCGAGCAAACCGTTTTCGGATTGCAAGGTAACGTGCACGTGTTCGGGAACGTAGTTGGCGACCAACGTGGGCAAGCCAATCCCTAAATTGACTACATCGCCGTCGTGCAATTCTTGTGCAACGCGACGGGCGATGATTTCTCTGATTTGATTTTTGTCCATAGTATGATGAGTGAATAGTGATTAGTGATTAGTGAGTGCGTCTTGCTATCTCTTGTGCGATGAACGATGCCACATCGTCAGCGTAGGTATTCATTCCGAAACCCGCATCAAATCCAAGTTCTTTCGCGAGTTCGTGAGAGATACGCGGACCTCCGCAAACGACCAACACCTTGCTGCGCAAGCCCTCCGCGTCAAGCATCTCTACCAGCTCCGTCATGTTCTTCACGTGAACGTCTTTCTGCGTAACGGTTTGCGAGATCAACAGCGCATCGGCATTGACCTCTATCGCCTTTCGGATAAAGTCCTCGTTGGGCACCTGACTGCCCATGTTGTAGGCGTCGATCATCTCGTAGCGTTCCAGCCCGTAGTGTCCGGCATAGCCTTTCATGTTCATGATAGCATCGATGCCCACCGTATGCGCGTCGGAGCCTGTGCTGGCGCCGACTACAACGATTTTGCGACCGATGGTTTTTGTGATGAAGTCGTCGGTTTCTTCCATGCTCCACGTGCTGCTCTCGACTTTGGGCACCTGTATTTTCGAGATGTCCACCGTATGCGAACAACTTCCGTAGCAGTTGAAAAACGTGTATCCTTCGGTGAGTTCCTTGTAGAAAACCACCTGGGGATTGTCGAAGCCCATCTTGTACATGAGTTGTTTGGCGGCCTCGATGGCTTCGTCGGTGCAGGGTGTGGGCAGGGTGAAACTTAGTTGCACTTTGCCGTCGTTGAGCGTGTCGCCGTAGGGTTTGATCAGGATTTGGGTTGTGTCCATGATGTTGTTTGTCGATGATTTTTTGTTATACAAAATAAATTATGCAAAATAGATTATACAAAATAGATAGTTTTCATTTGCGAATTAAATTTTCAATCGTCTATGGTTTCATTTCAATTGTAATCTTCCAAAAGAGACAGGAGCTGCTTTGTGCCTTCCAATAATGCCTCGCAATCTTGTAGTAGAGGTTTTCCAAACCTAAATTTATAGAAATCGAACAAAGGTGCAACAGGGTTGTTTTTGTCAAACATAATGTCCGCAGTGTTGTTTGTTGGAGCCTTCTCTAAGTGTGCCCACTTTGTATTGAAATACCATTCAAATATATCGTTGTATCGGGAATAATAGCTGAACATTGCAGATAAATTCAGCAATAAATTTTTATCCATTGTGCGCGTTGGTCTGAAGTTTTTTAGCATTTCGAAAGCATTGGTCGAGAGAGAAAACCTTTGGATGCTTTGGTATGCGATCCGATAATACTCTATAGAGTCGGCATGATATGATTTTGCATCGTGCGATAACAGATATTGAGCATATTGTGCATCCAAACGATAATAATTTATTGCACCCTCGAGGGTGGGTATCGTAATATTTTCCAATTCCAATTTTATGGAATGTAAATAGTATTCGGTGTCCTTTTTTTGGATTTGGTTATTGATCAAAACCGTCGCAGACACGGTAATGGCAACACCTAACACAACAGCGGAAACTTCACGGAAATACTTTCCGACACTTACTAATGTTTTGTTTGTTTTTTTCATAGGTTGTTATGGTTTAATCATTGTTGTGATAAACGGGTTCATATAATTGGCACTTTTCGCGATAACGCCGGATAAGCCCTTGCCCCCGTCCTTAGCGCGTTTGATGGCACCGAAAAATCCTTTCTCTAACGCCTCGAATAATCCCTCGTGCTCTATTTTTTGCAATAGCGACAAGGCATCGTCAAGCACCTCCTGCGCACGCTTTTGGATGATACCATTGGCTTTGAACTCCACCTCATCGCCCAGGTCGTGCATATTATTGAAAATGTATTTGGCATTTTCTATCGCTAAGAAACGGTCGGACATGAAGGGCGTGTGCACAGCCTCGGTCATCATCCCTAAGAGTTGAATGCCTTGCCCTGTCCAGATGGCGACTTGGTTGAACAGTGCGTTTTGGATCTGTCCTTTGAACACGTTGCCGGTCATGAATTTGGTGGGAGGCATGTATTTGAGGGGGGCTTTCGGGAAGATTTCGCGGGTCATTTGTGCTTGTGCCAACTCGTAGAGGAAACCGTTTTTGAGGTTGGGATCCATCTCGAAGGCATGTCCCAAACCCATCTGTTCTTCGGGTATTCCGGCTAATAGTGCAAGTTGTTCGTTGATCAAATCGGATGCCAAAACGGTGTGAGCCTCCTCAAAAGCATCGGCAGTGGTGAGGTAGTTGTCCTCGCCGGTGTTGATGATGACGCCTGCAAAGCCGTTGATGACGCGCGAAAAATACTGATCGACC
>WRKV01000170.1 GCA_009777915.1 Bacteroidales bacterium
ACCAACTCTTTGATAGCCTCAGGCTGATCACCCGTAGGTTTGAAATTCGATGTTATATTGAACGACATGATTACACTAGTATTTCTCATTTCCTTGCCCAATATTCAGAAATGTTTTCGGCATAGGTAGTGAAAGGTGAACAGGTTTTTTGGTGATCGGATGTTTGAACGAAAGTGAGAATGCAAACAATCGAATTTGGCGGATATATTTCGCGTCTGCACCGTATTTTCTATCGCCGACAATGGGACAATTCAGGCTTGCCATCTGCACGCGAATTTGATTTTTTCGTCCGGTTTCCAAATGAATTTCGAGTAGCGTATAATTGTTGTGGTGAGACAATGTTTTGTATCGTAATGTTGCTAATTGTGGCATATTTACCGGTAACCGGTGACCGGTAACCGGTAACCGATTACTGGTATTCGGCGACTGATGATTTTCTACCACCATCATTTTCTGTTTGGGTCCCTCAATCAGATAGGACTGCACCGAACCGCTTGCCTTTGGTGGCTTTCCTTCGACCAAAGCCCAATACAATTTCTGATTTTCGTGCCAATTTTCAATTAAAATCTTTTTGACTTTTTCTGATTTTGCGAATAATAAAAGCCCCGAAACCTCCCGATCTAAGCGGTGTACAACGAAAACCTTTTCACGTTTTTTGGTCACATAATCCAACACCATTTTGCACATGGATTTTTTGGTTTCCGTAGTTGTGCCAACGGTTAGAATGCCCGCAGGTTTCGAAATTGCGATTAAATGTTCGTCCTCAAAAACAATTTGAAACGGCACTTTTTCTCTCTTGGTTTCCTTGCCACTGTATTTTTTGTAGTTGATGGTTTGCCCTTTATTTACAGGGGTTTCAGGGTTTTTCAAAACCAATTCACCACGAGAAACGAAACCATATTTGATAACTTTTTTCAAATGCGTTTTCGTACTTTCGGGAAATGTTTCACTCAAAAGTTCCAACAGAGATTGTTTTTTTTTCACTTCGATTTTCATGGTCTTTTGGAAATTTCTTTTTTAAACCAAAATTCATAGATCGGGTCAATAAAGGACACTTCTTTCCCTTGGATATCTATGATCTCGGCATTCAACAAGTTCTTTTTTATTTTTACAACATTAGCGGATGTCCCAAGCCTGTACTTTTTAAGCGTCTCTGCCGAAGTGAAATTCGTTCGTTCGCCGGAAGCAACTGCTTTCAGGAAATTCAGTTGTGTTGCCGACAAATTTTCCGTGTCACGCTGGTAAAGCAAGGCATTCTGTGTCAGCATATCCTCAAGAGCCGCAGTATAGATGGCATCGGTAACCTTGCCATTGGTTCTTTCCCAAACCAGATGCGACATCTGTTGAACATAATAGGAATGCCTATCCGTATCGCTGATGATACGCGAGATAAGGGTTTCATCAATAGATTTCCCTGTGGTTTCGAATTTTTCTCTAATGAAAATACGCCAATCGGTTTCCGAAATCTTTCCCAGATAAACCAAGTCGCCAAAACGATAGAAAGGCATGGATTGTCGTTCGAATAATTCGCGCATCATGTGGAATTTACTGCCGTAGAGGCAATAGCAGGCTGTTTCGTGTTTCTGCCACACGCTTCGCAACAGTTTTTGGAAAGCGAGTGCATTATCGAATGCCGTGATATTTTGAAATTCATCAATACAAACAACCACCCTCAACCCCTTAGATTTTCCGATTTTCTCGGGCAGATCAAGGATTTCGGTGGCGTGTTGTTGCAGTTCGTTCCAATCGAACCCGATCGAAAACTCGTGTTCCGGATCCACACCAATCGTAATTTTTGGCGTTATTTGTTTGAGGAATTCCTTTAGACTTTTCAATCGCTCTTCCCAATGCGAGGAGGTAGCCTCCAAAACCGCCTTGGCGTAGGCGGTGAAAAACTCTTGCTCTGTTCGCAACGAGAAAACATCTATGTGCACAATGCGTACGTTGCTGCCTTGTGCTTTGGCGGTTTCGCCGACTTTCTTAACCAACGATGACTTTCCCCAGCGACGTGGCGAAATCAGTATGGTATTGATGCCGTTTCTGAAATTAGCCACCAGCCGCTCGGTCTCTTTCTCTCGGTCGGTAAACGCATCGTCCGAAACCATGCGTCCGAAATAAAATGGGTTTTCAATCATCTTTTTTTGTTTTTGAATGTACAAAGATACAAAAAAAAATCAAACTTACCAAGTGGTAACTTACCAAGTGGTAAGAAATTTTCGCAAAAACATACGATTTGAGACAAAAAACATACGATTTGAGACAAGCGGATCCGACTTTTCGTTGTAATTTTGCAGTCGTTATTATTTATGGTTTATGATTTATGGTTTATGATTTGCTTCGCCTGTTGTATTCATTCAACCATAACTCATAAATAAATCATAACTCATAATTCATAACTCATAAATAAATCATAACTCATAACTCAACAATTAAACAATGAACCAATGAAAAAAATCCTAACAACCATCCTAACCCTAACCATCCTGTGCACACTGGCATCTTGCACAAGCTTAGGCAGGATCTCATCAGGACTGCTGACCGCCCTCTCCGGCGAATCCCTCAAAAGCGGACCTCCCCCCGCAAGCGAATTGGCAAAAGTCGCCTTCAGTCAGAACACCTTTAATGCCACAGGCTTAGGCACTTCTCGCGGCTATCAAGGCTATCACACGTGGACAAAGCCAACAAGCGTGTTTGGCGTGATGCAAGACGTACACCACATGGGACTGAGTCTCAAAGGACTAACCCGCGCCGAATACGACGACCTGCGACAAAAAACCGACGCAGCCATCAAAACCGAAGACTACCGATATTTAGACAACACCGACGGTACCCTACACTACTACGCCAATCACAACAACGGACAAAACGCCATCGCCATGTGCTACTACACCAAGCCCTCAGACAGTTGGAAGGAGGGCGACCTCTTGGTGTTCCTTTTCAGCGCTCCTTGGGATTTCACTACGTTTGATAAAGAGTACTATAAGACCACTCCGGATCAGCAAACTGCACCCCCACGGTCGCGACGAACACGAACACCGCAACCGTAATTGGTGTCGGGTAACCGGTAACCGGTGTCGGGTGCTTCGCCACATCGACAACCGCTGACCATCTGGCGAAGCACCGGTAACCTGTAACCGGACACCGGTAACCAATAAACAAACAATTAAACAAATTAACCAACTAAACACTTAAACACCATGAAAACACAAACAAAAAACACCATCCGCATTTTTGCAATGACAGCGCTGATGCTAATTTCCGGCGCAACAACTATCTATGCCCAGGAAACCTGGAACATTGGCGCAGCAGCAAACCCGGGCGGCGCAGCAAGCGTTACCGCAACGCTTGACGGCAACACCCTGACCATCTCCGGAGCAGGGGCAATGGCAACCTTCACCACCAGCGACGAAATCAACACCACTGCTCCATGGAATGATGTTAGAAGCGACATCCACACGGTAATCATCAATGAAGGCATTACGGTGATTAGTCGTTTAGCGTTTTATCTGTGCAGCAATTTAACCTCTGTAACCATTCCACACAGCGTTACCGAGATTGATAGATTCGCATTTCAGGGTACCGCCTTACCCTCTGTGGTATTT
>WRKV01000171.1 GCA_009777915.1 Bacteroidales bacterium
AAAGACGGTGCCGGAAAGGTTATCAAAAAATCGGAATTTCTGTTTATTAAATGCACAGATGATGTCTGTGGATTTATGCTTGGCACAAAATTTTTCGGGCAGGAACTCCTAACGGAAAAGCAGATTATTACCATTGCTTCCGGCAAAACACCTTTGATAAAAGGTATCAAAAAGAAAGACGGTGGGACTTACGAAGGAAAAATGGGATTTGTTCACGATCCCAGCAAGGAAAAGTTTAAGACTTCCTATCAAATTGTTAGAAACTAAACAAAAAAAAACTATGAAAACTCTACAAAAACTTACAATCACCACACTCCTCTTTCTTGTGGCAATCAATGGCGCAAAAGCGCAAAGTGTAGCTATCGGCGAACGTGAGTTTACGCCACACCCCTCCGCCATTCTTGAGATGCAATCTACCAACAAGGGTATGCTTATCCCACGCGTTACGTTCACGCAACGAGCGTACATTCAAACCAACGCACAGGCGGTTGGACTTCTCGTTTATCAGACCGATCGAGAAGCAGGTTTCTACTATTTTGATGGACTTGTATGGCAATATCTCGCACCTCCGGAAACAACCGAACTTCCAAACCTTGCAAGGGTTGCTACCACCGGACAATATGAAGATTTGTTAGGAAAACCAATACTATTTTCCGGACGGTGGGAAGATCTACAAAACCGACCAACTGTTTTGGAACAACTGCCCGAATTTCATATAATAGCAACAACCGGACGTTATGACGACTTGGAAAATCGTCCGTTCGTTCCTACCGAACTTCGACACCTGCAGCAGGACGATTGGTGGGCAATGTACGTTACTCGTGCTGAAAAAGAATTGTGGAATTCGTCGTTTAATCCGGAGAACCGTCCAAGATGGGATGACATACAAGGCAGACCCTCGATAGAAGAACTACCCAATCTTCACAGAATAGCGACCACCGGACGTTATGACGACTTGGAAAACAAACCTGCATTTCATCAAATTGCAACAACAGGAAGTTGGAATGATTTAAGGGACAGACCTGCAGTTTTGGAAGAGTTTCCGGAACTTCACAGAGTTGCTGCAACAGGCAGTTGGAACGATTTGGAAAATCGACCAACAATACCTACAGAACTCCGGCACTTGCAGCAGGACGATTGGTGGGCGATGTACGTTACTCGTGCTGAAAAAGAACGATGGGACAACAAAGCGGATATATCCGATATTCCAACCCACTTACGAGATTTGCAACAAGATGATATTTTCTACATGACTGTTACCCGGGCTGAAAAAGACAGGTGGAATACCTTTTCGTCAGGCTCTACATTTTCGGGTAGTTGGAACGACTTACAGGACCGACCGCACTTTGCAACTGTTGCTACCACCGGACAATATGAAGATTTGTTAGGTAAACCAACACTATTTCCCGGACGGTGGGAAGATTTGCAAAACATACCCGATTTTCATAGAGTTGCTACTTCAGGATCGTACGATGATTTAATCGGCACTCCATCCATTCCAAGACATTTAGAAGATATGATTCAGAACAGTTCTTTTAGAACAGCTACTGATGTGGAAAAAGAACGTTGGAACAGCAAAAGCGATTTTTCCGGACGATTTGAACATTTGCAAGGGATTCCGGATTTTCACACCGTTGCCACTTCGGGATCGTACGATGATCTAACAAGCAGACCAACCATTCCAACTACTTTGGCACAGCTACAATCCGATCAGTTCAATCAACGTGTTTCTGCCAGTGATATAATACGCTGGGATAATAAAAGTGATTTTGGCGGACGATGGCAAGACTTGGACGGGCGGCCGGATTATGCAAATTTCGCAACAACTCTTGCTGTTGGCACTCCTGGAACGACCGGTACGTCAAATAGTATTGCTCGTGGCGATCATACACACACAATAGACTTGTCGGAATTGGGTGCTGCACCTGAAAATCATACACACACACCAGCAGATATCGGTGCTGCGGCTGCTCAACACACGCATACAATAAGCACGTTAGAAAATAACGCAAGTGCAAACCAAATTGCAAACAGTGTACATACTCAGGATGTTAGGGCAAATAACTATACAATAGTGAATACCGAAATGCTACACACTGTTCTAACTGAACACATTGGGGGCAATGGCGATATTACGGCACTCGGTTTTCAGACCAATACGGCGATGTATCAGTTAAATATAAAAAACAATGTAGAACTGCGAGGAAGACCAACACTTGCACAGAGTTCGAGTACTCTTTCTCTTATAGATCGAGATCCCGATAACCAAGTTAATCATATAGCAACAGTAAACCATTTAATGTGGGAAATAGCCAATTTACAAACCGAAATCACCACCCTAAAGACCAATTTAGAAACCCAAATCAATACTAAAATCACCCAAGACCAAGCAGATGCCAGAGTAAGCAGACAAATGCCACAACACGCTATAATAATGTGGAACAGAACTGATCTTCCACAGCCGAGTGAGTGTTGGGAGGAGATACACGTACTTGCAGGCAGGTTTCCGGTTGGTGCAGGAAATGCACAATTCGACGATGGGAGTGGGATAATTTATAGTGTGGGAAACAATATAGATAATTTTAATGTTGGGGGGCAAAACCGTGTTGCGCTTCAAACGAATCAAATGCCAAGGCATCAACACGTTCTTAAATTAGATAGGCGTGCTCATACCGGCGGTACTGCTTCTAGTACTGGACCACATCACACAAGAAGTTCTGATGTTACGGACATGGACCTTGATGGGTTAACAACTTTTGTAGGAGGAGATGTAAATGCAGGTCATGCTGCTGGAAATGGTTTACCCCACGAAAACCGCCCACCATTCTACGCCGTAAGATTTTTTCAAAATACTTGCCCATAACTAAAACACAAAACCATGAAAACAAAAAAAATCACAATATCCCTGCTGATCACAGCCTCTTGGCTCGCAGCATCAGCATTCACCGTGTCAAGGAACACGGTTGTAACCATCGGAAAAAACACACAAATGAAGTTGTCGAATGTTGATCTGCGCAATGATGGAGTTCTTATTGGTGACACGGCATCTATGCTGATTATGTCGGCTACCAGAGAGCAAAAAATTTCAGGCAACGACACCTATTTATCGTCATTGAAAATTGACGGCAAGGTGAATAGTAATGTCGGCGTGCTGTCGCTTGATGGCGACTTGATAATGGAAAGCGGAGTGCTAAACATTGGAACCAATACTTTGGTGATCTACGGCGAATTGTTGGGCGAAACCGAAACATCCTACGCATGGGCAACCACAGGCACAATCGAACAACGCATGGCATACCTACCGGCAGGAAGACAGGTGAGCATATTGGGGTTTACGTTTACACCCCTAACAGATGCATACGATTTCTGCGTGATACGTTCGCACAATCCCATCATACGAATATCACGCGACCAAACCATATACTCCGCAAAAAGAGTGTTCACATTCCCAACGATGGTAGATATGACGGACGTGGCGGACGTGGAAAAACAAGCGTTTATGCATGAAATAGGAAATATGTACAAACCAACAC
>WRKV01000172.1 GCA_009777915.1 Bacteroidales bacterium
TAATACTTTTTTTGGGAGCAAAAAAAGTATTCAAAAAAACTCTTTGCAGGAAATACGTCGCCGCTACGCTCTGACATTTCCTGCGATAACGTATTCGTCGCTACGCTCCTCATGGTTTTTGATGCTGCGCCCTTCCTATTTACGATTTTGTTATTTACGATTTACTATTTGGCAAAGCGTAAATTGTACATTTGTAAATCGTACATTGGAACCACTAATCACTAATCACTATTCACTACGGCACTACCGCACACAACGCAAGGCGCCCCCGTGACCCTTAGTGCCTTGGCTCTGCGGGTTCACGTGGGGCACACCCAGATCCAGTAAGAGTCCATCCAGGTTGCTATTCTGACTGGACGACCAGTAGAGTGAACCCTCAAACACGAGATTCGCCGCTTGGGCAGTAAAGCGGGATCCTCCCCAAATACCTCCATTATTCACCGCAACGGTGCCCGTGCCGGTGGTGCCGATATACCAAGCAAGTTGTTGATCAATCGTCTCACCACCGGGAACAGGAACAGTAGCCGGGTTGCCCGTCCAACGGGTATATCCCGTTCCACCAAGTGCAATATCCAAATTAATAAAATCCTGCCGGGTAGGAACACGCCAATCACCCGGACAGAGTTGGTTTTGATAACTAATCACAAAACAGAAATTAAAGTAATCTCCATCGAAACCGTTGGTGGCATTCCGACAATCTGTTACGGTATTATCAGCCGTAAAACTTGTTCTACTGTTACAATTACTCGTGGTAACAACACCAGACCAAACTTGCGTGATCCCATTACCGGAAATAGTCCGACTATAGGTTTCGATATCGGTAGAACCTTGCCAACTTACAACACCGATATCAGGAACATAGTTAGTTCCTGTGCATAGCGACAAATCGCCTGGCACACCGATACTGGCGGGAACAACAATATGCTTGCCACTGGTATTGTTAGTTGTTACCGTTCTATCACAACCGTCGGTTGCCACAGCGTAGTAGTACACGCCACTGAGGTTTACGGTTGCTGAAGTGGGTGGCGTGAATGTGTCGGTTTGTGCACCATTGGCGACACCCAAATTTGTGCCACCGGTGGTGCTTGTGGTGGTGTTGGAAAACCATTGAATAGTAATCGGTGGTACACCTGTAGGCTGAGCGGTGAGTGTGAGATTGGAGGTAAAAGGTATGTTTTGTGGCGTGGCTTGCCCGGTGGTAGGTGTCACCCTGCCAATGGTGGGCAGTGCATTGAGAGTTATGCTACCGTGTAGCAGCTCTACGCCACAGGTATTGCTCACAGTGTAATGGTGGGTGCCGGGGGCAGTTGGTGCTCCTTTTATGGAGACAGGCCACGCGTATTCTCGCTCGCCGAGCGGAGTCGAGGCGTCGCCGGAAACCGTAATGCCGGGAGGAGGAGTGGGCCTAAAGTTGGTGCGTGTCTCGTTCATCCACCAAGTGATGATCAGGGTTTTAGCTATTACCGAAGGAAACTCAATAGTTTCTATCGTATCACCGGGGCAAAGAGTCTGATGCAAGGGGGCATCAGGGCACCATTGCGGAATTGGACAGTGAGCAAAACTTTGGGTCGCAAAACTTGCGATAAGGATTAAAATTAGGGTGATTTTTTTCATAGGTATTTTATGGTTTATGAGTTATGATTTATGGTTTATGATTTGGTTGGGCGTATGCAATACGCCCCTACTAAATAAAAAAAACCGAAGGCGATTACTCTTTATGTCTTTATTTGTTAAATGAGGTTTTAGACGACCTTTGCAAGCAAATATGTTTTTCGAGTAATGCCCACGGTTCCCCGTGGGCGTTTAACTTACTCGTCTTACTTGCTTTGAAAGTGTCTAAATTTCATTTAACAAGACGAAAGCTAACGCTTTTCAGTATGTTTTTGGTGCGTACTAACTACGCTGTTTTTTCATAGGCGAAAGTTATTTTTGTAATGTTACTGTACAATTTTTTATGATTTGATTAATTTCTCAATTGTAGCGATGAATCTCTTTGATGGTTTCGTTTGCCCGCTCTAATTTCAAGTCAATCAGCGTTTTTTTATCTTTTTCTTGCAATCCCATAGCCCTGTGTTTTAAGAAATTATGATGCCGTCCTTTTGCACATTATGGTAAAATGGCGTGAAAGAACGATTTTGCCACTCTTTGTTGGTGTACATCTTTACACTGATGTATGTTCCGTAATCCCAGCCCATTTCAGCAAATGGGTAAGCATACGTGTTTTCATCTTCGTAGGTTATTTTATCCTTATTAAGCAACACCAACAAATCCCAATCCGACTTCTCGTGTGCATCTCCACGTGCCTGCGAGCCAAACAAAATAGCCGTATCGTTCGGCATAATTTGCCGTTTCAGTTGCCGGATTTGTTCAAAGATTTGAGTGTTCATCGCACAATTTTCTGCAAAGATACTAAAAATTTTTGAAACCAACCAAAAAAAATTGCTCAGACAAAAAAAATTTCGTATCTTTGCAGCGTAAATCAAGATAACATAACAATTAAACATGAAAAACATCGTTCTAACATCAACAATCGCCATCGCAGCTATGGCATGCAATCCCAAAGGTGGCGAAACAGACCATGAGTCGGCTGCACCAATCGTTGACAAACTCGAAAACGCCGAACAGTATTACGCCTTGCACCCACGCATACAACAGGCGTTTGAATTTCTAAACAGTATCGACTTGGATACACTGTCTCTCGGCAGACATGAGATAGACGGCAGCAATATCTTTATGACGGTCTCTATGAGTCCGCTCAAGGATACGGCTGACGCCAAATTGGAGGTGCATAACGTGTATATCGACATCCAATTAGCCCTTGGAGGAGATACCGAGAGCTTTGGTTGGTCGCCCCGCAATCAAGTAACAGACCCGATAGATGCGTTTGATACCGACCGCGATATTCAGTTCTTTAGAGAGCAGCCACAGGTCTACTTTCCGTTGCATCAAGGCATGTTCACCATTTTCATGCCCGAAGATGCGCATGCTCCGCAAATCGGCGAAGGCACAGTTAAGAAAGCGATTGTGAAGATTAAAAAATAGAGTGTAGGTATTAGAGTTTTGCAGAAAATTCAGGTACCATGACAACCATAGAGAGAGAATGAAAAATAAATAAAAATGTCAGAATTTCAAAATATAACGCCATCTCTTATCAGCGAATATGCGGATCAACACACGTCCGATTTACCTCATATCTTGCAGGAATTGGAACGTGAAACCCGCTTGAAATCTATTAATCCAAGAATGTTGTCGGGAAAATTGCAAGGGCAGTTTTTGAATTTGATTGGTCGAATGTTGAAACCTCAATATGTCTTGGAAATCGGTACATTTACAGGGTTTTCCGCACTTTCGATGGCACTCGGAATGAACAACCCAAATTCGCATCTTTATACCATCGAAGTCAATCCCGAACAAGAAGACATTATTCGTAAATACATTGAGAAATCAGGGCTTTCGGAAAAAATTACGTTGATAATCGGTGAAGCCAAAAACGAAATTCCCAAATTTGAAAACGATTTTTTC
>WRKV01000173.1 GCA_009777915.1 Bacteroidales bacterium
AACGTGGTAAAACCCCCGTTGGGCGCAGTTTGCGATTAGGAAGTTCGGCGGCGATCCCGGTGGCGCGGACTTGCAGTGCCCGTTGCACAACTAAAAAACTAACAAAAAAAAATGCTAAAAACACAAATATACGAACAAAGCTACCATTATCAAAACAGCACCGGAAATCTGCTGGAGCGTTGGGATTATCACAATGATTTGATTGAAGAATGGTTCAACTACGATAATTTGAACCGCCTTACTTTCGAAGGGTACTCTAATCACATTTACGGCGAATACCACAGTTCTACAACCGGTTATTCTCCTTCAGGCAATATCACCACCTATGATTCTACTGTAGTAAAAAACTCAAGCGAAAGCATTGTGGCAACCCAACGAAAAGAATACATTCATTCTCCTTTTGGCGAATTAATAGCCATTCGAAACAATGGAAACCTGCAAGCCGTTGCCACCGATCATCTGGGGAGTATTGTTGCCGAATACAATCCCCTCATTCTCAATTCTCCATCCTCCATTCTCAATTATTGCTCTCGCGGCTACACAGGCCACGAGCATTTGGATATGTTCGGGCTGATCAACATGAACGGACGATTGTACGACCCAATGATTGGGCGGATGCTTTCGCCGGATCCGTTTGTGCAATCGCCGACGTTTACACAGAATTATAATCGCTATTCATACGTACTGAATAATCCTTTGAAATATATTGACCCAACGGGGTATATATTTCAATACATATTGGACAACCTCGACTTTTTCTTTGACGGTCTGTCTTACGATGGTAATGGATCTTTTTCTGGAACATGGCTTAATGCCGGGGATTATGGCTGGATTCGCTTTAGTGGATTCACCGGATTCGGTGGTGGCTGGAGCGATGCTGGCATACCTAATGCGCCGAAGATTGTTTACCATAACAACAGCACCGGGCAAGTACGATTTCTTTTCGCAAGTTCGCGAAATGGAGGATTAATTAGTCGCTCCTTAAAAACAATTCAAACAACTAATTGTTAATAACTTATAATAACTTTTTCTTGTTTTTTTCTGCAAGTTTTTGTATCTTTGCAGTCTAAAACCTTGCAAAAAATATCAAAAAAATGTTAGGAAAATTACCCAATAATTGTCAGAAAAATTTGTTTTTGCCCTTGTTGTCAGAATTTATAGACATGAACCATGAGTTGGTTCTTTTGGCAAAGAAAATCAATTGGTCTTACTTTGAAAAAGAGTTTGCACCGTTGTATTCAAACACTGGTCAGCCAAGCGTTCCGATCCGAATGATGGTTGGATGTTTGCTGTTAAAACAGTTGCATAATCTTGGAGATGAAACGCTGGCTAAGGCGTGGATTTGTAATCCTTACATGCAGTATTTTTGCGGTTATGCTCATTTTCAACATCATTTTCCCTTTGACCCGAGCGATTTTGTTCATTTTCGCAAACGCATTGGTGAAAGCGGTTTTGAGAAGATTTTCCGCCATAGCGTTGAGTTACACGGTAAGGATGCCCAAGAAAAAATGATGCTTTCGGACACTACGGTACAGGAGAACAACACGACCTTTCCGACCGATGCCCGCTTGTACAAAAAAGTGATAGATGGTTGCAATCGTATCGCCAAAAATGAAGGTATTGTTCAACGTCAAACCTACGTTTACAAAAGCAAGCAGGCCGTTCGTGATACTCATAACGGCATGCATCCCAAACGCAGAAAGCAGGCACGCAAAGCTAAACGGAGTCTACACACCATGGCGGGTCGGCTGGTTCGCGAATTGGAACGCTGTCTTTCGCCAGAAACTCTTGAAAACCAAATGAAAACATTAACGATTTACAACCAAATACTCACACAGAAAAAAAACGACAAAGACAAAACTTACAGCATTCACAAGCCTTTTACTGCATGTATCGCCAAAGGCAAAGCGCATAAACCTTACGAATTTGGCAATAAAATCGGTTTAATAACAACGGCCAAAAGCCTTGTCATTACAGGCATAAAATCCTTTTTTGGAAATCCTAACGACGGCAAAACCATCGAACCTTTATTGGAACAAATGTTGCAGAACGAATTTTCCTTGCCACAGGAATTGATTTACGATCGTGGCGCAAAAGGCGTTACAAATGTGAAAGGCGTCAAAGTTCTTACACCTCACAAACCATTGAAAACCGATAGTTTATACGTCAAACGTGTCAAACGTAAGAAGTTCCGTCGCAGGGCTGCTATCGAGCCGGTTATCGGACATTTGAAATCTCAATTTGGAATGCAACAAAACTATTTGCACGGAGAAACTGCGCCTCAAATCAACGCTTTTTTAGTAGCAACGGCATGGAATTTGAAAAAATTGATGAATAAGCTTTCCGAAGAGGTTAAAAAATATTTGTTCGAATTTTTATATCCGTTTTTTATCAGACTTCAAGTGGTGAGGGTGGGTTGATAAGGATTGACTACTTGATGTTTCAACACGTCCAAAAACTGCTGCGAGAAGGGCATTCCAAAGAGGAAATTTTGTATTTCAATTTTGAGGACGATCGCTTGTCGGAATTGGAGTTGAAGGATTTGGACTTGATAAAAAAATGCTACGAAGAACTTTTTGAAACAACGCCGATATTTTTTTTGGATGAAATACAAACCGTAAGCGGATGGGAAAAATTTGCAAGACGATTGGCAGACGGCGGTTTCAGGGTGTATGTCACAGGCAGCAATGCGAAAATGTTGAGCAGCGAAATCGCTACAACCCTCGGAGGCAGGTTTATGATCCAAAATGTTTTTCCCTATTCCTTTTCTGAGTTTTTGCGGGCTTCAGGGATTGATATCAAAGAGAAGAACATATTGTACAAACAAGGTCAAAAAATAGAAAAACGGTTTGAATCCTATTTTGTTTATGGCGGACTTCCGGAGCTCTCGAAAGCAGACAACAAGCGGCTTTGGTTAAGCAATTTGTTTCAAAAAATATTTTTTGGAGACATCATCACAAGGTATCAAATACGTAACGACTTTGCGTTAAAAGTGCTCATCAAAAAACTTGCCGAAAGCGTGAAACAACCCTCGTCTTTCAACCGATTGGCAAACATTGTTTCTTCAACCGGAAAAAAAATCACAACCGATACCACAATCGACTATGTCGAATACCTCAAAGATTCGTGGTTGATTTTTTCTCTCGAAAACATAGCCGCTAAGTTACAAGACAAGGAATCCAACAAAAAATACTACTTCATGGATAATGGCGTGTTGAATCTTTTTTTGTTTGATGCCCATGCGTCTCTGTTGGAAAATCTTGTAGCAATAACCCTTTACAAACAACACGGCGACAACGTATATTTTTACAATCACAACATAGAAGTTGATTTTTATTTGCCGGATAGCAAGACCGCTATCCAGGTGGCGTATTCGATAAAGGATGTTAAAACCCGTAAGCGAGAGATAGATGCCCTTTCGAAACTATCGGGAAGATTAGATGTAGAACACATGTTCATCATAACCAAAGAAGAG
>WRKV01000174.1 GCA_009777915.1 Bacteroidales bacterium
AAGTCCGTTTTTCGTTTGACAAAAATTAACATGATAAGCCTAAAAAAAATATCGTTCATAGCACTATACGCAACTCTTTCCCTCGTTGCTATTGGGCAAACCGTTTGCCCGACAGCACCGAATTTCATGAATTTACACTCGCCCTGCGTAGTGGCGACTTATGGAACAACGAGCAATCCATTTCTACACACGGGCATTGTCGATGGTCGCCACACCTTAATTACAACACAAGGCTTTGACCCTCGTACCGGAAATAATTTACGGCTGATCCCCGAAGGTGAAACGCAATCCATTAAACTTGGCAATGAGCAAATTGGCTCGCAAGCCGAAGCCATCACTTATCACTTCGAAGTTGAACCAAACAAATCTCTTTTATCAATCAAATTTGCGGTGGTTTTTCAAGACCCCGGACATCCGCAATGGGAACAACCACGTTTTCTATTGCGGATTTTGAACGACGAGGATGAATTAGTTGAGACTTGTGCAGAATATGATGTCGCAGCAATGGCAGAAATTTCCGGATTTGAAACATGGCGGGGTATGGGAACGCCCATCGTGTGGCGAGATTGGACGACCGTTGCACTGGATTTGTCGCACTACATTGGGCAAAATATGAAGGTGCAATTCATTACTTACGACTGCGGTTGGAGTGGACACTTCGGTTATGCCTATTTCACGGCGGAAATCTTGCCAAACAAACTCGAGTTATCAGCCTGCAAAGAGGATAGCGTACATTTGAATGCACCGCTACATTTGGAAAGTTATTTGTGGACGAATGGCGATACCACTTCATCAACGTTTTATGTGATGCAAAACAACGAATCGCTTATGGCAAGTTGTTTGATAAAATCCGTAACAGGTTGCGAATTCACGCTAAACGCCTACATTTCCGACATTCCACTTACAAGAGATACCACATTTTTCGACACGATTTGCGAAGGCGAACCATACTCCAAAAATTACTTTGATTTACCACCACAATACCGATTGGGAACATCAACGCACATCAATAGTTTTTACGATGCAAACACTTGTTCGGGAGTGGCAACGGCTTATCTGAATCTCATGGTTCGTCAGCGAATACAGCACATTCGTGATGCGATTTGTCATGGCGAAAATTATACCAAACACGGCTTTAATATCATTCAACCGAATATCGGAACACTCCATGACACACTAATTATTTCGGACGACGATTGCGATAGAATTATCTATCTCACGCTAATGGTCAATCATTCGAGCCAATCGTTGCCAGAAAATATCTTTGGAAATACGGAACCATGTTCCGGTGAAGTTGAAACCTATTCAATACCCAATGCAGAATTTTTTACAACATTTAATTGGAGTGTCCCCGATGATGTGAATGTGATAGGAAGTCGAACTTTAGCAAAAATTTCGTTGCAATTTACCGCTGATGCAGAGGATGATTATTTAGAGCTTTACATTGCAAACGGCTGTACTGACGGAATTTTACGGCTTTTCATCGAGCCAAAAATTTCGCACTACTTGTCGTTTGAGGATTCGATTTGCACAGGTTCGACATACAACAAAGATGATTTTGACATACCTCGTCAAGACAGTGCAGGATTTTTTATTTTCTCGCGAAACCTAATAACTGCTGATGGTTGCGACAGTGTGCGAAGTTTGTTTTTGTATGTATTTCCATTGCCCGAAATTGAAATTTTATCATCTGCCAATGTGATTTGCATTGATGATTCTGTACAACTTCATGCAGTTGCAACAAGTGGATTTTTTGATTTTTCTACGAGAATAAAAATTGGCGATATCTATTGTTCTGATGGAAGTATTTTAGATACCGCAGATTTCAAGACTTCGGGAAAAACAGCGGAGGGTGTGGTGTTTTGGATTAGTTTGGATGAAACATATTGTTGGATAGCAGATTTAAATCAATTTCGAGGTGCATATAGAACTGTGATGTCGTTGCCAGGAGTTTCGTGGTCTTGGACTAATTTTGATACAGCGGGTTATCAAAACACTTTGGCATTCAGAAACGACAATCCCCCATGGCATAGTGTGGCATTGCAAGTGGATTTTGATAACGGATGGTTTATACCTGCTACAACACAAATGAGAACGCTTTTTGGTGTGGCTACATTTATCAATAAATCTCTTGTTCTTGCAGGAGGAACACCGTTCGTATTTGATGGAGACTACACTAATACCTATTGGACTTCATCTCGAGTTTCAAATGCGGCATGGACGGTAGAAGGAAATTTAGCCATAGTACCAGGTACATTACACGAGACTAATCTAGTTCGTCCAATCCGGCATATAGAATTAACAAAACCGCAACAAAAAACATCTCGCAAAATTGGAGATTCAATTCATAATTCAGACGGAAGTGTAGGTATTGTATTTTGGATTAATCCGGAAGGCACAAAAGGGTATATGCTTGATACAAGAAATTATGGGAATTCCTCGTTTCAGAGTAGATTAGGTATAATTTCCAATCTTTCGGAAGTTTCCACATTTGTAGAATGGCTAAATGATATGAATGGCTATTCCAATACGTTTCACATAAGAAATTGGGAAGCGTATAATTTCAATTTCGGCAATACTTGTTCAAGTAGTGCAGCTGCGTGTAAAGCAGATTTAGACAATGGTTGGTTTCTCCCATCTGCCGGTATTTTGAATTTACTTTATAATGCCTATCCGTTTATTCATCAGAAAATGGTGGAATACGGAGGCAATCCTCTTTCGGGTTCTCGTTGGAGTAGTACACAAGTGAGTGAAGGGCATCCAGGAGGATATGCTGTTATTATGAGTTCGTCGGGAGGACTTGTTTCATCAAGCAAAAATACGTCTTCCGGTGTATGTATCGTCCGAGAATTTTCTATGCCGGCATCCGTAAATTTTGATTACGACACAACCCTAACCTATCTTTGGAGTACAGGCGATACGGTTACGAATTTCATTGCAAAACCCACCGCAGACACCCTCTTTACCGTCACCGCAACATCAAGCGTAGGCTGTGCCACCACCGCCTCTCGGCAAATCTTCATCAGTCGCAACGAGCCACAAGAAATTTTCGACACCATCTGCATAGGCTATGCTTACAGGCAAAACGGTTTCGACCTGCCCCCCGACAGCAACATCCTCGTCGGCGATTTCACCTACCAAAAGACCCTGCACAACGACGATTGCGAGATAGACATCACCTTGCATCTTACCAAAAAACCAAGCGAAGAAACTATCATTGTTGATTCGTTTTGCGATGGAAAAAGTTATATCCACAACGGCGTAATCTATGCATCGGCGGGGGATTACGTGCAGTTTCTAACGTCCGAAAATGGATGTGATAGTGTTTTGAATCTCAACTTGTCGCTCAAATATGGCATGACAACAACACTTTCTGCCGATGTTTGCGAGCAGTATATTTGGAACAATCAGA
>WRKV01000175.1 GCA_009777915.1 Bacteroidales bacterium
AGTGGAATGATAGTAATAATCCAATTCGTAATTGCCATACGCTTTTTTCATTCCGCCAAACCATTCGTTGAAATAGACATATTGGTAGGGATGATTTTTGATGCTGAACACTATAGGATTGATGAGTACTATCGCCGGTAGAGCGGTGAGGGCAATTTGTATGTACTTGTTTTTGTTAAACATCAAAACCAGACTGTTAAATCCAAGTGCTGCCATGATGACCAACGTTGGATAGACAAACAGCGAGTGTCGCCAGCTACCGTAGACATTCGCACCACTGTATGCAACCCAGAAAATTGGAAAAACAAAACAGAATGTTAAGACAAATAACCAATAATGCCCTTTTTCAAATTTACGTGCAGTGAACAGATAGATGGCTGCACCCACGAATACCGCAATAGGCGAGGTTATCACGATGAGTTTAAGCGTGTAATACCAAGGAAGTCCGTCTGACCAAATCATTTGTCCTTCGAACAGTTGGCGAAGTACAGAATCAAAATTCGAGGCTCGTTGGAAAGAAGCAAAGATACTGCCCGGCTCTTTCAAAGCATAGGGCCACAAGATAAACATGACGACAAGCATGATGCCAAGTGCAGCAAAAGCCCGTGCCAAAATGTTCTTTATGACTAACTGATTGGTTTTAGAAAAGTAATCTTTGGGTTTGTTCACCATCATGTAGTACACCATCACAAATAAGCCAAAATAGGGTACGAGTAAGAATCCTCCCGGACGTATACCGATTGTTGCACCTATCATAAGACCCAGTTTGATGACTGTTTTCCATGACGGATTTGGAAATTCTTTGATGAACCATGCGATGTAATAAATTGCACCCATCAAAAAGGCAGCGTAAGGAATATCTTTGGGATTGTTGAACGAATGCCCTAAAATTTGCGGAGAAAAAAAGATAAGCAACAAGGCTATACATCCCGCACGCCAACCTCCGATAAGTCGAGCAAACAAGCCGACAAACAACATCAACAACGCTCCCATCAAGGCATTCATAACATGACGAACGGTCATATAATCATCGGCATTAAGTGCTTTAATTACAAACATGGTTGCAGCATCGAAGGCATAGCCCGAATACTCCAACTCCATCTCGTTGATATAACTTGTATCTTTCCCGAATGATACATAATATTGGTATAAATGTTTCGATTGAGGATACTGCCAAGTGTCTTCATCACCGGAATTGCCGGCATCAAGACTCAGAAGCGGCAATACCAAAAACAAGGCGGCAGCCAACCCCACAAACACCCATTTCCACCAATTCTGTTCCTTGATTTCCGTGTAACCGGTATGCCCTGTTTTGTCTGTCTTTATGGGTTGATTATGTTTTGCCATGACGTTCTATTTATCAAAATTTATTTTTTCGTTGATGATGTATTCAGGGCGACCTTTTACTTCATCAAAAAGATTGCCGATATATTTACCCAACACACCAATCGTGAGCAGTTGTACTCCTCCAAAAAATACGATGAGCATGATAGTTGAAGTCCAGCCTGTAACTGTATGTCCCAACGAAAATATCATGGAAATTAAAACCCAGAGCAGGTATAGCAAACCTAATGCAATGCTTGCAAATCCGAGTGAAGTCGCCATGTTCAGCGGTTTTTTAGAAAAATAAAACAAACCGATAAGTGCGAATTTCAACATTTTTTTGAACGGATATTTAGTTTCTCCGGCAAAGCGTGCCTCGCGTTCATAGTAGCAAGGTGCTTGTTTGAAGCCCATCCATGCAATCAAGCCACGAATGTATTTGTTGGTTTCGTCAAGTCGGTTAAACTGGTCTATGACCTTGCGATCAATCATTCTAAAATCGCCTGTATCCAAAGGAAATTTCACATCAGACAAGCGATTCAAAATACGGTAAAACATTTTTGCCGTAACCAATTTGAACCAACTTTCACCCTTGCGTTTTTTGCGGACACCGTACACGACGTTGACCTGTTCGTGCTGCATGATTTCGAGCATTTCTACAATGACTTCGGGCGGATCCTGCAAGTCCGAATCAATAATCACCGCAACATCACCACGACAATTGTTCAGACCGGCTGTTACCGCACATTGGTGTCCAAAATTTCGCGAAAAATCCAATACTTTTACATTGGAATTTTTTGTTGCAAGGTCTTGCAAAATCGGCAGGGTGCCGTCTTTACTACCATCGTTAATGAAAATCAATTCATAGCTGTGCGGTAATTTTTGCATCACATCGCACAAACGTTTGTAGGTTTCGTTGATTACAAGCTCTTCGTTGTAACAGGGGATGATAACAGAAATTAACATAATGAATCAAATTGAATTACAGAAATTATAGAAGTACCTTTCCACTTTTTGGGGAAAATTAAATAGTCCAAATGCAAGCATTTTGCGATGAGTGCATGTAGTGCTATCGCTACCCTACCCTTTGGAGGTTCGATATGTGTTGTGCGTTTTCCTGAAAACGAAAGGGTCAGTTTTGCAGGCAGGTACAACATTCGATACAGGTATGTCTGATAAATAATTTTTGCTTGAATGTTCGTTGCCGTATGTTTCAACATATCTAAATCATAGCGTCGGAAATGTCCGTTAAATTCATCGTAATTCGAAAACAATTCTTTTCGGGCAGGCACTGTTATGACTACCGTTTTCAGTCTTTTGTATTGTTCTTTGAGCTGTTGCAAGAAAGATTCAGGTTCTTGCAAATGTTCGATAACATCCAGGAGCAGAATTGTCTCAACTTGGTCGCGATAATCCTTAGGAAGGTCTTTTGCATCGCAATTAGCCCAGATTCTATCTTTAACTGCCGTCAAAGGCGACACTTCAGCCAACTCTACGCCACACGCCTCAATTCCTTGATCAACCAGATAATTGATTACAACCCCTCTCCCACAGCCAACTTCCAAAATTTTCCCTGTTGTGTGATATTTTTTTGTAAATTTAGCGACAATGCTATTGCGGAATTTAGTCCAGTAATGATTCTCTATTCCATCCGGATAGATAGCCTCAAATTGTTCCTTCGTGAAATCTGTTTTGGTTTGCTGTTCCATTATAAAAAAAATAAAATCATACAAAGATACGAAAAAAAATTTAAAACTTCCGTATTTTTTCAAAAATTTCTAAAATATGGTCTAACTCTTTGGCTTGTAACAGTTCAATCCGTAAGGGTTTGAAATGCGGAATGGCTTTGAAATACGTGCTGTAATGTTTTCGCATCTCGCCGATGGCTTTGCTTTCCCCTTTCCATTCGATACAAGCTAAAAGATGTTCTTTACAAATGTCTGCACGTTCGTCGATTGTAGGCGATGGCAAATGTTCGCCTGTTTCGAAAAAATGTTTGATTTCTCTGAAAATCCAAGGGTTTCCGATGGTTGCCCGTCCGATTAAAATACCATCAACGCCATACGTGTTTTTCATTTC
>WRKV01000176.1 GCA_009777915.1 Bacteroidales bacterium
TTCTAATACTTTTTTTGGGAGCAAAAAAAGTATTCAAAAAAACTCTTTGCAGGAAATACGTCGCCGCTACGCTCTGACATTTCCTGCGATAATGTATTCGTCGCTACGCTCCTCATGGTTTTTTACGCTACGCCGTTTGCCCTGAAAGGGCGTAACCACCAATAGCGTAGGGCAAAAAATTCTCCTCCTTTGGAGGAGTACGGCGAAGCCGGGAGGTGGTTTATGACCATCGCTGGCGAGAGGTTTATGACCACCCCGGCACTTCGTGCCACCCCTCCAAAGGAGGGGAATTTAATTTACGATTTACGGATTTACGATTTACTATTCTCCGTCATTGCGAGCCACGCAGTGGCGAAGCAATCTATTTGCTATTATGGATTGCTTCGGGCGTTGCCCTCGCAATGACGGCAAAAAAAAAGCCCTGCGTCCGCTTACGCAGGACGCAGGGTGATATCAAAATTCAAGGAATCAAGAAAGTTGCGAGGGACCACTACCGCACACAACGCAGTGCGAACCCGTTATCCTTATTGTTGTTGACCTGAGGGTTGACGATGCCATCTGTGTCGAAGGCCAGGTAGCGAGCACTCGTAGTGGTGGACTCAGAGGACGACCAGTAGACCGCGGTCGACCCCTGACCGCTCAGCGTCCCCGTGCTATTGCAGTACCCAACGTAGGCACCTCCCCAAAATTGTCCCGCACCGGAAGTTCCGGAAACATCGATAAGCTTGTCTCTTACAGCATCAGCTCCGCTACGATTAATGCCATCACCTCCAAGAGCAACATCTAAATTAATAAAATCTTGACAGGTAGGTACTCGCCAAGGCGAGGGGCAAAGCACAGCAGCATGGGTCATAACAGCACACCACGAAAACAAATCCCCAAAATAAGCAGAGGTGTTGCCACCTTGATTGGTTGAAGTTGGGCGAGTTTCATTGGTGCCCGTAGTGCGATTTCCACGACAATCATTATTGTAGTTTGGATAACCACTACCACCTGCAAAACCTGTTTTTCCACAATTAGAAGTCAACACCACATCAGACCATTCCTGAGAAATTCCATTGCCGGAAATAGTCCAAACCGTGTTGGTCTTAAAAAACTGCGCGCCAATGGTTGTGAATGTAGCACCGTTCCTTGTTGGCGAGCAGCCGTTATCGCTTGGCGTGGGGTTGGTAGTTGCAGCACAAACAGGAATCGGAACGGTTACCGTAATGTCTCCTGATGTTGGGTCAGATGTTCCGCAAGTGTTGCTCGCCGTTACCGAAAACGTGCGAGCACCTGTTGTGGTGCCGGCGTTGGTAACGCTGAGAGTGTTGGTAGTGCTATTGTTGGAGGTCATGCCCGCAGGCACTGTCCACGCGTAAGATGCAGCACCTGCAACAGCAGCAACGGAAGCTGTGAACGCTCCACCCGTACCCACTGAGGTGGGACTGAACGTAATGGTGCCGGGTGCGGCAGGAGCCGCATTTATGGTGATATTTTGCGTGCTTGGTGTGGCACTTGCTCCGCAATCATTATGAGCAATCACGGCAAACTGATGCGAACCGGTAACGCTGCCGGCGTTGGTAACGCTGAGGGTGTTGGTGGTGCTATTGTTGGAGGTCATGCCGGTAGCAGTAGTCGGAAGTGTCCAAGTGTACGTGAGACCGCTTACAGCAGGAACACTCGCGGTGAATGTGCCGCCTGTACAAGCTGAAGTAGGACTAAATGTAATGGTTCCGGGTGTGCTTGGAACTGTTCCTATGGTAATATTCGCCGTGCTTGGAGCACTTGTTCCGCAAGTGTTGCTCGCTGTTACCGAAATAGCCAAACTGCCTGATGTTGTTCCTGCATCGGTAATGTTGATGGTGGTGCCATCGCTGCCGTCGTGGGTCATACTTCCAGGAACAGTCCAGTTGTAAGTCGTTGCATTGCTTACAGCAGCAATGCTTGCCGTGAACTCAGCACCTGTGCAAACAGGATTGTTGCTAAACGCGATGGTTCCGGGTGTTGCGGGAGCCGGTGGTCCCAAAGTGATGCTACCATGGAGCAACTCCACGCCACAGGTATTACTTACGGTATAGTGATGAGTGCCAATGGCTGTGGGCGTGCCTTTTATGGAAACAGGCCACGCGTATTCTCGGTCGCCGAGCGGAGTCGAGGCGTCGCCCGAAACCGTGATGCCGGGAGGCGTGCCAATCGACGCGAAACGTGTGCCATCCAACCACCAATTGATAATCAAGGTTTTTCCAATGACCGACGGAAATTCGATAGGATCTATCTGCTCGCCGGGGCAGAGAGTTTGATGCAAGGGGGCGTCAGGACACCATTGCGGAATAGGACAATACGCAAAACTTTGGGTTCCAAAACTTGCGATAACTAAGATTAGGGTGATTTTTTTCATAAGTATTTTATGATTTATGGTTTATGGTTTATGATTTAGGGCAATAAAAAAAGCGGACTTACATATCCGCTTCAAAGGTTGTGAGAAATACCTGCAACTAAATAAGTAAGCCCGCATTTCTGCGAGCGTTTACTATTCATTCTTTAGTTGCTTTTAAAATTTCTCACATTTTTGAAGCAAGAATATAGCAAAACGCCATATTTTATTTATATTTTCGTTTATTTACATGTTTTTTAATTAAAATTAGACTGCAAAGATACGAAAAAAAAATGACATGCGATGGCATTTTATTTTTTTTGACAATTGAAAATTGAAAAAAAATTCGTATCTTTGCAAAATGTTCTCCATAAAAATAATCAAAATGAAAAACATTATCTTATTCGCTTTTGCTGCATTCTTAGGGCTTTCAGCCGATGCACAATCGTCGCAAGGTTTCGAACTGAACGTGAAAATTGCGGGATATCCGGAAGATCAAACGGTTCGATTGGGTAGATACTACGGTGCTCAAACTCTTTTGGTTCCGGATACGGCGACGTTTGACCAACGTCGTGGTACGTTTGTGTTCAAACGTGATGAACCGTTAGAAAAAGGAATGTATATGTTGGTTTCCTACGAAAATGTTCCGGCGGAATTTATTGTCGACGAATCTCAACAATTTTCGATCGATATGAAATATCCGGAATTCGGCGTAGATATGAAGTTTACAGGCTCTCCGGAAAATCAAATTTATATGGATTTTAATAACCAAATGCGTCCGTTTCATCAAGAATTTAGCGAACTTCGAAAACAATTTGACGCTATCGAGGATAAAAATTCTCCGGAAGCAAAAGCATTGGCAGACCAAATCCAAGCTATACTTGAAAATATCGAAAACGTTAGAAACGAATTTATGGAAAAAAATCCAACACATTTGATGACCGCAGTTTTTAGAGCACAGCGAGATGTTGAAGTTCCGGAAGCACAGGACTATATTCCCGAAAACGAGCGAAATCAGTG
>WRKV01000177.1 GCA_009777915.1 Bacteroidales bacterium
TTTACGATTTACAAATTTACGATTTACATTTTTTTTTCGCCGTTATGTCGAGCGGAGCCACGTAGTGGCGAAGCCGAGGCATCTCCCGGCTATTGACCGTTCCCGAATTCACTAATTTTTCGTGGAGTTATTAACAATTTGCGAAAGTTTTCAACATTTTAACACTTTTTAACAAAAAAAATATACGAAAACGAGGGGGTCGAGCGTTATTATAGATGACGGGATTAAATCCCTAAAAAATTATTAACGAAAAATCGAAAATTATGGAAACAAATCAAATTGCCATTTATCAATCCGATGGCTCTGTTCAGTTGGAAGTTTTAATGGAAAACGAAACAGTTTGGTTGAACAGACAACAATTGTCTTTGCTATTTGACAGGGATATTAAAACCATTGGAAAGCACATTAACAATGCCCTAAACGAAGAATTAAGAGAAATTTCAGTTGTCGCAAAATTTGCGACAACTGCCACCGATGGTAAAACGTATCAGGTGGAGTATTACAATTTGGATGTTGTTTTGTCCGTTGGATACCGTGTTAAATCGAATAGAGGCGTTCAATTCCGCCAATGGGCAACCAGTGTTCTGAAAGACTACCTCATCAAAGGCTACGCCGTCAACCAACGCTTTGAACGCTTAGAGTACCGTATGTTTGAAAACGAAACAAAAATAGATTTTTTCGTGAAAGCCGCCCTACCACCGGTCGAGGGCATCTTTTACGATGGACAGGTTTTTGATGCTTACGCTTTCGTTTCCGATTTGATAAAGTCGGCAAAAAAATCCATTGTTTTGATTGATAATTACGTTGATGAAAGTGTTTTGTTGCTTCTTTCTAAACGGAAAACAGGCGTAACCGCAACCCTCTACACCGCAACGATTTCCCCACAATTGCAATTAGATTTGCAACGCCACAACGCACAATACACTCCGATAGAAATTAAGAAATTCGCCAAATCTCACGACCGTTTTTTGTTGATTGACAACGACACCTATCACATCGGAGCATCGCTGAAAGATTTAGGCAAAAAATGGTTTGCCTTTTCAAAAATCGGGTTTCGACCCAATGGTGTGAACCCTTAGGGGCGACGCATGCGTCGCCCCTAAGGGTTCATTTTGCATTGATACGAAAAAAACCAAAACAACAATAAACCAACAAAAAAATTACAGAAAATTGGCTATTTCAAAATTTTTGTTTATCTTTGTGGATTGAATCGGTAAGGACGATGCATGCATCGCCCCTACAAAACAAAAAATCACCATGAAAACAATCTTAAAAATTACAACACTTTCGGCGGTTTTGCTGGGGTTGGCGGGAATGCTATCCACCACAAGCTGTGGCAAAAAATGTATTGGATTTCCAGAACATCTAGTTGATTATTATCCATACAAAGTTGGGGATACTTTGAGGTTTGAAAATTCAGACAAGGATACCCTATCCTTTTTTATGTGGGAGTATTACTGGATAAAAGAAACCACTTATGGTGCTTGTTCTAAATGTGAATGTAATGATCCTATCGGTTTATATTTTCAAACTCGTGAAGGTAACGATAGTATTTCTATAGGTGGTTGGATAGAGGTGTTTATTAAGCAGGAAGAAACAATCCTGTCATGCTGGTTCACTTATATTTATGTTAACGGTATGAATGCAAGTGACAATTTCTCTAAAATGGAAAACACACAAAACGCTTTTAATTCGAACCATGCTTCCCTATTTGGCGATACCGTTACCCTTTTTAACGAAAATGCGATTCGTATTAATCGTGTGGTCATTGTGAAAGGAGAAGGTATAGTAGAATTTTTTGATGCCGAACGAAACTGCTTATGGAAAAAAATAAATTAATTCTCGTTCGGCGATTCCTATCGTCGTCGGGTAATTTGTAGGGGCGACGCATTTATGATTTATGAATTATGAATGCGATTTGGCGAAGCGTTAAAAAATTATGAGGAGTGTAGCGACGAATACGTTACCGCAGGAAATGTCAGAGCGTAGCGGCGACATATTTCCTGCAAAGAGTTTTTTTGAATACTTTTTTTGCTCTCAAAAAAAGTATTAGAAAAATTCAAAAAAAATTCGTATCTTTGCAAAAAAAATAGTTTAATGATTAAAAAACTTCTCATCACCGGAGCGAATGGTCAAATTGGTTCTGAATTGACCTTGGCATTCCGAAAAATTTATGGTCATGAAAATGTTGTTGCAACAGACCTCAATCCCGTACTCAGAGCGGAAATCAAAGATAACGGACCAACCGACCAATTGGATGTTCTTGACCGCAAAAAATTAGAGTCGTTGATTGACCAATACCAAATTGATGCGATCGTTCATTTGGCTGCAATCCTTTCGGCTGTAGGCGAAAAGAATTCGCAAATGGCTTGGAATGTCAACATGAACGGCACGATAAATGTGCTTGAAGTTGCACGTGAAAAAGGTATTAAACGCATTTTTATTCCGAGTTCAATTGCTGTTTTTGGACCGACCACCCCGCGTGACTGCACGCCACAAGACACTATTTTACAGCCTTCTACGATGTACGGCGTCACTAAGGTTGCAGGCGAATTGCTCGGCGATTATTACGTTCAAAAATTCGGTATGGATATTCGCGGACTGCGTTATCCGGGCATTATCAGCCATGAAACTTTGCCCGGTGGAGGAACAACCGATTATGCTGTTGCGATTTTTTACGATGCTGTGAAACACGGCAAATACGAGTGTTTTCTGAAAGAAGACACTAAATTGCCGATGATGTATATGCCCGATTGTTTGAAAGCTACAACGGATTTATTTCAAGCCGATTTCAGCAAACTCAGGCATCATGCGGGTTTCAACGTTGGGGCGTTTAGCATTACACCTCAAGCATTAGCGGAATCCATTCAAAAGGTTATGCCGAATTTTGAGATCACATATAAACCGGATTTCCGTCAAGCCATTGCCGATTCTTGGCCTAATTGTATTGACGACTCTGCTGCACGCGAGGAGTGGGGCTGGAAACCGCAGTACGACCTCGATGCCATGACCGAAGAGATGCTTCGCGTCATCAGCGAAAAACACCGACAAGGTTTGATTTGATTGGGGAAACCCAACAGAAAACTAACAAACTATGGTTTTGGGCGGTTTCCTAAGGTTTTCAAAAGTTCGTCTAATCGGTCTAAACGTTGCTCCAAACCGTCCAATTTGTCATCTATGGTAGGTTCACTGCGTACCATACCTGCATGCTCGCTTTTCACACTACGTTTCAGTTTGACCACCCCAAGATTTAATTCGACAGACGTCTCTGCTGCTGTTGGAATTCCCGAAAACAGCAGGTCTTCAAGCAATCCGCCTGTTGATTCGAGAACTTCAGGCTCCACCACTTCC
>WRKV01000178.1 GCA_009777915.1 Bacteroidales bacterium
CTTTCAGCGACAACAGCTTGCCATTCGCGTCGTAGGTAAACTCGGTGCGCCCACCTTCGGCATCAATCACGGCACTGCGGCGACCCAAGGTATCGTGTTCAATGCTTGTCGTCTGCTTTTTCTTCGATAACCAAGTTCGAATCCGGCGGTTGCAGGTCAGATGAAACAGGTTGGGCAACTCCACCAATGATAAAAAGTTCGTAACCTGCTTTTGTAAAAGGTATACTTAGCTTGGGAATAGGGGTATTTGGGAACTCAAACGGAGGGAGTTTAGGTGTTTCCGCGAGATTGTATCTCATACCCACTTCATTTCCAAAATCCAAGGAATTGAAAAACAAAGGGTTGTTAGCGATTATCCTATAATGTTGCAAGAAGGAAGTAAATGCTTCTTGTAAATATTCGTGGTTGATAGGACTCTCAAAATCTTTAAAATTGTTATCCCAGTTGCACATATAAGCAATTACGAGAAACAGTCTTATTTTGCACCAGTATTCTGGGTCACTTGCTGATAATTTTGCTTTTTCGGGAAGTGTAGAAAAAGAAAACACATCGCTCCCAATCCCCCGAAGGGCCAATCCAATAGAGTCAAAAGAGCCTTGATTGCGTTGTAATAAATCGCGTGGTCTAGCCCACATCGTCACGTAATACATTGACCTGTAATACTCCGGAGAAGTCAGTGATTTTTCAATCATCGCCTGATTAAAAGCGACAGAGAACTTATTATAGCGGGCTTGTTTGACTGAGTCCAAATTACCGTTGAAAAGATTGGAATTGCTTGCGAAAGGAAGGCAGGAAAACACCCATTTGATGTCTTCATTCGGCCCTTTTGTTCCAAGAAAACCTGCATAAGTTTTGGCAAAATTCTCGATTTGGTCTTCTTGGACTTGTTCAAACGTGCCGAAAAATTCAGACTGGCATAAAAGCCAGAGATCATTCCAATAACTGGAGGTGTCCAAATTTCTTCTATCACGTAAAAAGGTAAGCACATCGTTTTTTTTCGGTGATTCCAGCTTTTGAACCCGTCTCCAAATTTCTTTGGCAAAATCTTCGCCAGCTTTTTGGGCAAAGGCGGAAGAGGCGATCCCAAGAATAAAAAGCACAGACAGGTGAACAACGCAAGTTTTTCTCATTGCTTATTTGAATATAATAAAAAAACGGCTATTTGAGGCCGCTGGACACATACAACCCAAGCGGCCTATCGTTATTGTTCCAACATAGGCTTCGCCTATGTTTTATCCAGCATTATTAACGGTACATGGATAGTAACCTGCTCCGTGCCCTGAACCGGAAATACTTACCGTACCACTGTTCTTCAATCCTAGATTGCAACACTTATGGTGAGCTTGACCGTCAGTGCAAGTGTAGCTACAGGCTCCTGAAGCAGACCAATTTGTTATAACAAACATCAAACTGGCCCACACTTTTTTAGCACATACATTAAATACACAAGCAATGTTAACTTGAACACCTATATTATTAGGTGTCGTTGTATACTCAGAAAATATTGTTGTACACTCACTGGCAGAATAACCAGCGAGTTCACCAAGTATATGTTGTACAAGTGGTACTAAGATAGAAACATCCTCTGCTGCAGCCCCAAGCACGTTTATTAGTGCCTGTACAATTGTATTGTAGTTGATTTCAGTGCCATTGATAGCGTTTTCCAAAAGCATGTGTGCTATTTGTGTAAGCGTTGCAACGGAAACTTTGCCAACAAGGCTTGCTGGCAGTGTAATTCCTGCGAACATAAGGTCAATGCTCATTGAAGTTGCTGCATCTATAAGCATGCCATTTCCTAAATAAGTAATAATGCTACCTTTCTCTCCACATTTATTGGGATGCTTTGCAAATAAGCAATAGAGCACATAACTTGCATCGCCGTTTGAGAGAAGCCCAAAAGAATCAATTTCAACAATTGGATTATTGTTTGAATACTTGTAGAGATTATGGTTGACAAATCCTAATCCCAGCGGATCTACACTAAGCCACTGCCCGACTTTGGCATCATACCAACGATAGATATTCCACTGCAATTGCGAAACATCATCAAACAGTTTGCCGGTATAACGAAATCGTGTCCTTTTTCCCTCGTCTGCCACCTTTGCAAGATCGCCGAAGGCACTATACTCAAAATTGTTGAGCAAAACACCGTCCGAATCAATCACTTTGCGAATCGTGCCCAAGTAATCACATAAGGTCCAGTTGTTGCCCTCGCATAACAACTCATCTTGTTTTGCGCCCCAAAGGTAGGTGTTCGTTACTTTTCCTGTTCTGTCACAGGTGAATGCGATCTGCCAGCCGTCATGAATAAAGAATTCATCATTGCGTTTGATCAGTTGATTTTGGTAATCATAGGCATACTCTACTGTTTCTTGAGGTGTCACTACTTTCACCAAACGATTACGATGATCCCATTCATATTTGGTCGTTTCGCCCGATTTTGACTTCTTTGCAACGCGATTACCCTCAGCGTCGTATTCGTAATCGAACTCACCATCTGAAAGCAGACGGTTGTTTTTTCCAGTCTTGTAATTTTTGCGATTACCATTGGCATCGTACTCATACAGTTCTTTTGGCAATTCATCGTGCTCCACCAAAGTTAATTGCGAGGTTTTGTCGTAGCCGAAATTGGCATCGTTTACCGATGTAATCCGATCCGCAACATCCCATGAATAATTATAATTCGCGTAAACTTTTTCGCCGTTTCGGTGGGTCAGGCTTTTCAAACGACTTTTTCCAGTGTATTCATAAAGCGTTTCATATGCTTTTTTACCTCCAGCACTTGCAGCAATAGATTTTCGCAGACCAGCAGCATTATATGAATACTCAATGTGCTTATCGCCCTGTGTAATCGATATCATTTGCTTGTTCTTATTGTAAGCATAATCATTCACATAATCGCAAAGTGACACCGCGACCCGAGATTTCAATCCGAGTTCATTGTATGTTGTCATAAAACTCACTGGTTGATTCATGCCTTCAATTTTCATCTGTGATTTTGTTTTTCGATCAACAACATCAAAGTCATACTCGATCTTCGTCAATCCGTCGTCAACCAAAACCATATTGTTCGCCCGGTCATATGTGTACAAAAATGTTTTGACCGTTTTTGCTCCGTCAAGCCATTTTTCGGCTACCGGTCGCCCGAAATCATTGTATTCGAACTCAATCACGCGGCCATTTCGGTCAATCTTACGAACCGGCAACCGGCCTTCATACTCAAACCGGCGGGTTTTGCTGAGCGAGTTGGTTTCCTCAAGCAACTGACCTGATTCATCGTAAACGTAT
>WRKV01000179.1 GCA_009777915.1 Bacteroidales bacterium
CAGGGTTAGGTTAAAATTGGTAATGGCTTTTCCTTGCTTTCCGTAGAGACCGTCTTCGATGTGGTATTCGAGTACGGCACGGCTCCAATTGTTTTCGATGGTTTTGTTGATGTAGAATAGGGCTTGGTCGAGGTCTTTGACCTTTTGCATTATTTTGATGTGGTGTCCCCAGGGGATTGAAATCAATTTGGAAACAGGTTGTTTCCAAATCGTATCTATATGATTATCGGAATTTTGTAATTGTGGCACAGGTTGTGCCACAATTGTATTATTTTGATTATCAACAGGGTGTAATTGTTGAACAAGTTGTTCAACAATTGGGTTTCCTAATTTCCGAACAACTTGTTCGGAAATTGTTACCTCCTCATTATAAGCGCGTTGTAATATCGGAACAAATTGTTCCGATATTGGAGCATAGAAAAAATAAAATTTTTTCATATAGGCCAAATTGTCTTGGGAGAACCCCTTCATCTCGGGAAATTCTGCTTTTAAGTCTTTGCTCAATTGCTTAATTAAGCCACTACCCCATTTGGCCGTTTCCTGTTTCTCGGCAATTTGCCTGCCCATGTCCCAATAGAGCATGATCATTTGACTGTTTACGGTGAAGGCTGCTTTGATTTGCCCTACTTTGATTTGCTGCTTTAGGTCGCTTAGCCAGTTGCGATATTCTGCAAGATTTAGGATTTCATTCATGGTTAAATTTTTTGCAAAATTAAGCAAAAAAAACCAAAAAACAAGAAATGTTAACAAACTTTAACAATTCAAGGGCTAAACAATTCAAAAACAGAATAATAAAACAAAAAATCCGATCATTGTCCGAACTGTGATTATTATGATTCTTATGATTGCCATGATTGTCTTGAACCACGATTCTTACAAGATTAGCGGGATGGCCAAGATTACATCCGTCACAAATCAAAATCTTGGTAATCCGGGTAATCTTGTAAGAATCTCGGTTCAGACAATCATAAAAATCACAGCAATCACATAAATCACAGTTCAGACTAATTATCCCGAACACAACGCAACATTATCCCGTACCCCTTGCTATTCAAATGCCACGGGACGAGTGTACCACTCGTGTCGAAGTGCAAGTAGTGCCCATTCGTCGATGTATCGTCGGAAGAAGACCAGTAAACACCGAGCGAACCCACATAGTAGAACTGCTCACCCCAGACGCAACCACCGTACGGGCCACCCCAAAATTGACCCGCAGTACCGGAAGTATCCGCATATTTCGTATGATCGCTCTCAAGCGCAGTATTCAAATCTGTAAAATCCTGCACGGTTGGAACACGCCAATCATCGGGACAAAGTTGATCTGCAAAAAAATTAACCGCACTCCAAGTGTACAAATCCCCATAATAAGCAGAAAAACTCGACGTTTGCATTGCCTCAGGACGACTACCACTGGGAAAGACGGTAGTATTCCTCACACAACCCGCGGTAAACGGAAAATCTTCCCGATGAACAAGTGTTTCCTTATTACAACCCGGAGCCAGCACAACATCCGACCAAACTTGAGTAATACCATTACCGGAAATAGTCCAAGTCCGATTCGTCTTAAAATAAGGCGTACCTAAATTGCTACCTACAAAATCCAAATTGGCAAAAAGATCACAACCGCTATTCACCGTGTGCAATCCACTCGCATTCGATGTTGCAATTCCATTTTCGCAAGCATTGGTGACTACGCAATAGTAGTACAACATGGAGCCGAAAACAGCAGAGGACGGCACATAGGAAGCGTCTGTTGCCCCAAGAATAGGCTCGCCACCGGTATTGCTGCTAATCGTATTGGAATACCATTGATACGCAAGCGGGGCAGTACCTGTTGCGGTTACAGATAAAGTCGCAAACCCGGCATTCCGCCCTACCGTTGGGGAGGCAAGAGCCGGATTTGCAGTAATAGCCGGTGGTGCACAGACCGAATGCAAACCACTAACCGTAGAGGTTAGATTTCCGCAAGGGCTTGTTATTACGCAATAGTAATACACATCCTCCGCGATTTCGCTGGTCGGTGTGTAGGTCGGTGAATTTATACCCACATTGACCCCATCGGTACTTGGACTGGTGGCAAATGCTGTCTTTCTCCATTGATAACTCAAGCCCGAACCGACCGCACTTACCGAAAGTGGAGGAAAATCTCCTGTGTTTCGCACTTTGTGGTGCTCGTCTGTTGAGGGGTGCTCGGCAAGGGTTGGCGGAGCAAAGCAAATGGTGTGAAGTCCGCTTAAACCGGAGGTTTCCGTGCCACAGGCGTTTTTTACCACGCAATAGTAATACACATCGTTTCGTGCCACAAGGGTAGATGAGGGAATGTAGGAAGGGCTTGTTGCGCCTGCGATTGCTGTGCCCTCTGCGTTGGTGTAGTCTTTCGTGAAATACCATTGAAACGAGAGGCAATGCGTGGTGGGTGTGCCTGCTACGGTCAAGGCGTTAAAGGCATCGCCGGGGTTTCTTGCTTGTGCCGTAGTTAGGGGTTGAGTTGTGATAACGGGGGTAGTGCAAGTAGTCGGGTCGCAGGGGTCGCAGGATGGGTCAGGCTCATCGCAGGGTTGCCCAAAACCTTCGCCGGAGCCAATGACTATACAATAGCCATACATATTACTGCCATTGATGGTAGCGGTGTTGTCTTTTACCGTACTGTTGATAATTGTAACCTGACCATTGGCGAAAATCCCGCCACCGTTGGCTGTAGCGGTGTTGTTGATGATGGAACAATTTTCGATGATGGAGTTTTCTTTGGCGTAGACACCGCCACCGTTGCGATGAGGATTGTCTTGTGCATTGCCGTGTTGAACAACAAAGCCGTTGAGCACTGCCCCCTCCTCCAAACGAACGATGGAGCCGAATTTGTTTTGGGCGTCAAGTACCGAAAGGTTGGCGGTGAGTTCGCGTTGCGACAGCAAGGTTTCCGTTCCCGCAAAGCCGCCGTAGAGCTTGACGAGCGGGGGAACGGTCAACATTGTTGCAGGGTAGTAGTTACCTTTTTGTACCCAGATTTCTGCTCCCGATGGAGCGTTGGTTACAGCAGTCTCTAAGTTGGCTGCGTCAGTCCACGACAAGCCGGTGCCTGTGCCGGTGGGCGATACGTGGAGGATGGTTTGCGCTTGCAAGCCTAAGGTTGCGAGAGCGAGCATTGCGGAAAGTAATTGTGTTTTCATGATTTTTTAGTTTATAAAGTTTATAAAGTTTGTAA
>WRKV01000180.1 GCA_009777915.1 Bacteroidales bacterium
TACCCAGATCTGGTAGTTTTCTCTTTTGACAGTGTGGAGTTGAGTAATCAAGTCAATGTAACGCTTGCCGGTTTTTTAAATGATGAAAGTTGTGAGGAGGATACTCCCCCCTCCATGCACATAGAAAACGACCAAAGCGGAATTGTTGAAACCCCGCAACCCGCCCATGACCGACAACCACAGCCACAAAACGAGATCATCGAACTGATAAACCTTTGTTTGAAATCAATGGATAACACAACGCTGGGTGTGGTGTTTTCTATTTTTTCCGAAATCGAAAAGAACCATGCACTTGCCCTGCAAATCCTTGCCACAGTAAACAAGTACAACGCCTGTACAAACATTCAAAATCCCACAAATAACGAACAAAAAAACGAGCAAAACCATGAACAAGACCATGAACAAGTATCCGTTTAATGTGCAAATCGAAGCACAGAACGAACAGCAAGCCAAAGACCTGTTAAATGCGGCTCTTACGATGATGAAAGTCGTAAAAAATCACACATCGGCAAAGGAATTTTGCACGATGGTAAAGAAAGTAACCGACAATCCCTCGCTAATCCAAAAGGCGATGTTTTTTCTCTAAAAAACCAGTCCGAAAATGGCTACAACACTCTCATCTCTACTCATTAGAAATTATTCGCTAATCGCCAAATCTACGGTTACTGTACGTATGACGGCATCGGCTACAGGTGTGGCAATGCGTAGCACAAGCAGTGGCTACTCCGTTGGAACACCCACCGGAAAAATCGTGAATTCGGGAAATGATAATTGGATTGAAGTGCTACAAATTCCATATAACAACGGCTTTGTAAAAAGTACCGATGTAAGAATACTCAACGATAAAAATACGGAAGTTTATATGTCGGTTTCGCCCAATGGTACAGCAGGTTTTCAAATCTTTTTTTCAGCCAATCCACCCGGCACAACGACAACTTCTACAACGCAAAACATTTCCGAAACACAAGCCAAATCGGAATTAGAGCAATTTATTGTAAATGAGCAAAATGTTTTTTCCGTACTGGGCAGGTGTCAAGCCCTGCTTACCAAAATACCGACTTCGGTAAATGTTACGGCACAAATCAATACGATAAATACGCTAACGGATCGATACAACAAACGCCAAAATACGCTCAATAATGCAAAAGGATTCAAAGCCGCAGTTGCAAACTTCAACCTGTTTAGGATTATCAAAACCTCAAACCCAAGTTCATCGGTTAATGGATTTGGGGCATTGCCTGCCGCACTAATCGTACCTATTGTAAAATGGGGGCTTGTAGGTGTTAGTGCTTTGGCAATTTGGTTAATCGTTAGAAACAACAAATCCGAAGGACTTTCCGATTTGAGATTAAGTAAAGATGTGGAGGGCATTCTCTCTCAAAAATTATCGGAAGAAGAACGCAAAAGAGTGATTAACGAATTTGAGCAACAACGCCAACGAGCATTCGAGGAGGGTAAGAAAAACAGCGATGGAACGCTGGGACAAATCGGAACGATATTGAAGTGGGGAGCTATCGGCATTGTTGTAGCCATTGTAGCCAAAAAAGTGTTTTCCAACAAATCCTAATACCAGCCTATGACACCGTTTAATAAACCTCATGTTAACCGACCGCTATATCCCAAACACACAGTAGGCAGCACCGACCCTGAGCCGGAGCCTATACCGTACAGAAAACTCATCATTGAAGCCACCATCACTGTGATAGCGACCATCGTTCTACAGGAAGTCATTATGAAAATGTTTACCAAAAAATAAGATAACTATGATACTCATTGACCAATTCATCTGTAATTTTGGCGAAAGCAAAACCGCCATTGAGCAAAAAATCAAAACTGTTTGCAACAATCTTAACATTCAACCCGAATGGCTAATGCTGGTTATGTGGCAGGAAAGCAGGCTAAATTCCAAAGCAGTAAACGCTCAAAAAGGCGACCCTGCGGACGCTTTCACTCGTGCCAAAACTCGTGCCACCGGACTAATCCAATTCATGCCCAATACGGCAGCCGGATTGGGTACATCAACGCAAGCCATCTACAACATGAATGCCTTGCAACAGTTAGACTACGTACAGAGATACTACCAACCCTACAAAAGCAAAATCCAAAATTTTCACGATTTGTATCTCGCTACGTTTTTCCCCGCTGCTATGGGAAAGCCTGATGATTATGTCATGCAAACCTCAAAAATATCGGCAGCAACAATATCTACGCAAAATCCCGGAATGGACATCAACAAAGACGGAAAAATAACGGTAGCGGAATTTCGGGAAATGATTACCAAACGTGTTCCGAGCCAATTCCTCGACTTTGTAAAAAAAAAGAAGTGTATGTAGGAGGGACAGCCATTATGCTAATGGCAATAGTTGCCTATTTTTTATTTTCAAAAAAACGTACCAAATGAATACACGAACTCGATTCAAAATCACTCTTGCAGTTGTTCTAATCATCACTACTTTTGGTGTGATTGGGACTTTTAGAAACATGGAAAACCTCGCCATTACAGTCGTAGGAAGTTTAATGACTTCGCTTGGGCTTTACGTGTGGGGACAGACAACACGACCAACTAACACCGAAACATCATGACCTACAAAGACATCAAAAACATTCGTAAAATTGCGGGATTGCAGAACGAAAACAAGCAACTCAAATATCTAAACTGGGTGATGTTTGTCATTTGCTTTTTGCTGATTTGCCTGCTTACCGGTGGTTGCAAATCCAAACAATCCATCATCGGCACATCCTCGCAAAGCCACACAAACACAACCGTTACAACCCTATTCAAAGATACGGTAATTGACGTGCATTTTCCAATCCAACTACCTGTATTTACTGCCATACCTGTACAAGATACATTCACAAGTGATACGGCGTTTGCAGAAAATTCAACGGCAAAGGCGATGGCGTTTCTTGTTGGCGGGGAACTCCACCTTACGCTATCAGCAAAGGACACAACAATCCCTATACACATCCCTAATGCCATCCGAGAAACCACCACAAACCAAACCACAACCACCAATGAAACCACCGTAGTAGAGCAAAACAAAAAGCGTTTCGGCGACACGCTCGTTGAGCGTATACTCATCCTTTTGGGCGTTGTAC
>WRKV01000181.1 GCA_009777915.1 Bacteroidales bacterium
CAAAAGAAAAAAGAGGAATCTACAAAGGATACTCCTTTTTTTAATCTTGTCAAAACACCAGGTATTTTTAGAGGTGCCCTATAGCAAAATGAAGGTTACGGAACAAGTCTATTGAAACACTGGAAACGTATCTTGCTCAAATTCGCCGCACCATTTCCTCGGCGAGCAGCAAAAAACTATGCCAAACGACAAACGAACAAACGAATCAATATCTCCGGTGCGACGTTTCCTGGTACTATGTTTCTGGTATAATAGAGTTTGTCTGATGAACAACAAATGTGATAAAAACAGCCGCATTGCCAATGCAAAAAGAAAAGCCCGAATACCATCCGATTGAAGAAGTCGTTTGTGCGGTAACGCATGCCGTCGGCGGCTATCTTGGAGCAGCAGCGATTGCGGTGCTCGTGTTTGTAGCCGTCTGGAGCGATTATCAAATTGCCTGGAAAATCGTGTCGGCCTCCATTTTCGGAACCGCTATTGTGCTCCTCTATTCCGCTTCGACGATTTATCACGCCGTTACCAACCGCCGGATTAAGGCGATATGCCGTTCGTTTGACGAGATGGCGATTTTTATATTGATCGCCGGCTCTTACACCCCGTTTTGTTTGGTAGTTCTTCGCCAAAGTTATCCGATTTTGGCCTGGACAGTGTTCGGCTTCATTTGGAGTGTGGCCCTGGCCGGCATCCTGTTCAAGTGGTGTACCCGAAACCAATTCAAAAAAGTCACGACGGCAACCTATCTTTTAATGGGTTGGTCGTCCCTGGTGATACTCCAGCCTCTGTATAACGTCCTGGCCTTTTGGGGACTTTTTTGGCTCGTTCTCGGCGGCGTGCTTTACTCGCTAGGCGTTGCGTTTTTTCTGTGGCGAAGTCTTCCCTATAACCACGCCATTTGGCATCTTTTCGTTCTTGGCGGGACAATAGCCCATTTTTTCGGAATTCTGTTCTATGTGATGATGTAACATGCCGTACGCCCCGCATAGGCGGGAATCGAGTTAGCCGCCCCGGCCTCCGAGGCGTTCTTGCGAGAAACACTGCCCGAAACACTGCGTGTTGCAGGGCAACACGGCTAACGGTGTGCCGACTTGTGATGGAATAGCGAACGCAAGGCCAAAGGACAATTTTGAGGAAAATTTTGATGCGACTGCCCTGCGTGTCGAGTCCCGCCTCGGCTAGTAGGGCTTGTTTTTTATAGTGTTCTCTACGAATTTTTCGAAAATTTTCACTGAGATAAATCATGTAAAGTTGTTTTTGGGTAAACTCCCCCCAATGCATACGAAGAACAGGAATTATTGCAGAAATGACTAATTTAAAATAAGAAATCCTGCCAGCATGATATTCATAAACATAGTAACATATAGACCTTATGTCTTTTGCTAATCGTGACGTTACGGGATTATTAGCCGCCAATGCCCTCGCCGTCACCTCGCTGAAACCGTCCATCACTAGCATAGAAACGATAATTTCAGTGTCCGATGTACCATCAGACAACATATCATACCAATTTTTATCAAATGATACCTTTTCCAACTCAACTGTTGCGCTTTTGGTTGCGCATTTTTCACTCCCCGGAATAATAGATACCAAATCACGACCCGAAGAACGACGAGACCAACCCGCTATGTCCGAACGAGAGGTACCCAAATCGTAATACCCTCTACGAACTGCAGACGAATTCCCCCCCATCATGGTCAAACGTTGTTCTGAAAATCCCTCATTCGCTTTATCTTGAAAAAATGACCGACGGCAATTCGTAAATAATACAGGCCAAATTTCTACTCCCGCCCTTTTCATTTTTTTTTCGATCACAGAGCGAACATTAGAAACATCACGATATTTTTCAAATACAAACTCTTGGTCCGGCAATCTTGAATCGAATAAAGCATCAAGATAAGGGCGTAAATCATCAAAAATCGGTACATACCGCTCACCCGTCTTTCCCTGTTCAGAAACACGAATCGTACCCGACCCGTCTAACTCAAATTCAATATCAGCAAAACGTAAAGGTTTCCATTCCGACTCGCCCCGAAAACCCGCAAAACGGGAAAATGCCAAGATACCCTCTAATTCCACATCTTTGAGGCAACCCAGGGCAAAATCTATCATATCTTTCGTAACATAAACCCGCCGTGCTTTATCCGGCACCTTTGGGACATGCACTTTATTGTATGGGTTTTTTACAATATAACCCCATTCAACCGCTTTATCAAAATAAGAACGAAACGCAGTAATCGCCCTTGATATAGTATATTGTGCTAGATTAGGTTGACGGTCTTCTTTCAAATAGCGGACTATCCCATTAGCGTGAATATCTGTAATCGTGTCGATACGCACATCAGTGTGATACTCAAGCAAATAATTGCGGTATTGTTCACGTTTTACTTGCGTTCTCTCCACTCCCGTAGCAGGTATTGCTTGGTCTAAAAATTGAGAAAGGGTCGGTATCTTTCTAGTAGACACGCCGTCTATGAGGCCTTTTTCGATGAACTTGTTATGTATAGCCGAAGGTAAATTTTTAATGGCAAGTTTATCTGCATCACTAATAAGAACGCCCTTGGTCTGTGCTTTACCACATAATTGAGCCAGCCGCTTTACTTTATCAAACAAGGCAGGAGAAGTGTCAAAGTGTAACTCGAAACTTTCCCGGCCATGACTGGTTGTGAAGGTAACAACTTTACGTTTTTCCTTATTTTTTTGAATCATTTTCCCATCCTCCTTGATGTAGAATATAAGGTACTGCTTGCGGGTGATGAGTCCTTTGCATTTGGCCAGGCGAGTCACAACTCTCGTCCAAAACAAACAGTAACCTTTTACATGACATTGTGAAATAAATATGCGTCATCATTCGCAAATGCCTGGTTTTACCAAAGGGAGTCCAAGCCCTTGATACAATTCTAACACGGTACTGAAACTATACTTTTATATTTTTTCATTTTTTTGCCAGACTCGAATGCCTTGCGTACCCGGGTGCTACCGCACCTTTCTGCTAGAACGGCAACGCAATCCGTGTGCCACTGCTTGTTATTTGGTTTTGGTATGTGCAGTGGCACACTGATTGCTATTGTTGCCGTTCCGTCGAAAAAAAGTATCACTCG
>WRKV01000182.1 GCA_009777915.1 Bacteroidales bacterium
GCTCGTGTGGAGAATTGTTATGTTTTAGATAATTCGGCAAGCAAATGGGGAGGTGGAATTTTTGCCGAAGGCGATGGCTTGGTTTACAACACCTTGCTTAGCGGAAACACAGCAGGCGAGGAGGGTTTGGCGATTTACGGCACCACGTTGGACGTGCGAAATGTAACCGTTTCGGAAAATCGACATTTGGACGATTTGGTAACGGTTGATGAGAGTTATTGCAATAAATCAACGCCGGCATGGATTATTTTAGGTACGCAAAGTTTTGCCACCGACAGCGTTTGGCTTACGGATACGCTGCTTTGGTCGGATGCCGTGAGTATGAACACGTGTCAAAAAACGGCTTACGATGGTGGGCGTTTTGAGCCTCCTGTGTTTTTTCATGCCGATTGTCGTTCGAATCCCGATTACAAAGGTGATTTTTTTTCGTGGTGTGCAGTGAAAAAGTTTGGTGATTTGCTTTGTCCGCATCCTTGGAGAGTGCCTACAACAGAGGAGTTCGTCAGTTTAGATTTGATTTTGGGTGGTACAGGAGATAACAGAACAGACTTGGAATTTGTCAATACTAATTATCTTGGTACTTGGGGCGGTGCCTATAATGGTAATTGTCAAGAGGACGGAACGTTGTATCATCATGGTTCAATACCACATGGAACTTATTGGTCGCAGTCGCAAATTCTTGTGGGCGATTTAGTCGGATTAGAACTCGGATTTAGTAGTTTAGGCAATATTTATCCTCAATGGGCATTACTCAAAAGCTATGGAAGTTCTCTCCGCTGCGTTCAGACCTGTCCGAGGATTATGGTTGATATAGCCGCTGAAACCACGCGTCATCAAGCGGTATGCCAAAACACACCCATTGCAACGGTTACACATAGTTGGAGTGGTGCAGCAGCAGACGCCACACTCACATGGGAATCATCTGTTCCTGCCGGCATCACAGGCGATGCCTCATCATTCTCGGGAACGCCAACAACAGCGGGCGTTTACAAATGGACAATGACTACAAAAAGCAGCTATGCAACTTGTCCGGCAAGGATAGATACGGGTTCTGTTACGGTTTATGAATTGCCTGCAACCGTTGTTATCAGTGGCGAAACACCTGCTTGCGATTCGACAATTCTGACCGCATCCAACGGCAATGACGGAATCATTTTTTGGCAGGACACCGTCAGCAACGGCACAAGTACGGCGATGCCCGACACGATGCAAACCGTCACGGTATCGGGCACCTACTATTTCCGTGCTTATTCCGATCAAGGTTGTTGGGGCGAGCAGGGGAGTCGCACGGTTACGATAAACACCATTCCAACCATTCTTACCCATCCCAATACCACCGACCAAACCATTGCCGAAGGCGGCGTATTTCCGCCACTTTCGGTGAGTGTGAGCATCTCGACATCGCTGACCTATCAATGGTATTCCAATACGCAACCCGACACGATCGGCGGAACGCTTATGGTCGGCGAAACCGCTCCTAACCTCACGCCACCCAATACCATACCACTCGACGAAAAGCGTTATTATTACTGCATAATCGGTAACTCTTGCGGAAGTGTGGTTTCCAATATCAGCGGTGCACACGCTGTGATATTCGTTGACAGCAACGGCTGCAACACCCTTACTCCGGGTTGGGGCGAAAGTCTCGGCACGGTAACATTCGCTACCACTCAACAATGGGTTGTCGGCAATCAGGTTTGGTCGGATGCTGTGCAAACGACGAATTGCGACAGCCGGACATCTTACAATGGAGGTTCAGTCGGAAATTTCAATTCCGATTGTCGTTCGAATCCCGGCTATACAGGTGATCTTTTTTCGTGGTGTGCGGTGGTTCGGTTTCAAGATTCACTTTGTCCGCATCCTTGGCGTGTGCCGACTTTACAGGATTTTATTGATTTGGATTTAGCGATGGGAGGCAGTGGCAACGAGCGTTGGGATGCCGCAGATCAATTGATTTGGTATGTTGGTGATCAATGGGGAGGCACGTATAGCGGGGCTTGTTGGGACAATGGTATATTTTTAGGCAACGGAATTCTTGGGCATTATTGGTCGCAGACCGCATCGAATATCGCGATGGCTTATTATTTAGATCTTCATTCTACTGCCGACCCTCAAGCCAACGGTATCATCAATCCCGGCTGTTTCGATTCCAAATTTTTCGGGTACTCGCTTCGCTGCGTCCGCGACACAACACCACCCGAAAACTCAAACTTAATCCTCGATGTGAGTCTCCTAAATCTCACCGATGGTCTCGTTGATCGATCTATATATCAAAGACCCAACCGCGGTGGAACATCCGGCGTATCCGTGTACAGCGAAGGGGGTTTGAGACTGAGTCAAAGCGGAGGTGCTGTCCCAAAATGGGACTTCAATCGACCCATTGCCTCCGTAACATACGAGTTTGAGGCAAAATTATTCTCCATGCCCTACGGACACGGCGAAACGATATGTTTCGTGAGAAATCCCGAAGACATTCATCCGATAGGCACCTTCCTAACAGGCGGAGGACAAAACCAAATCATCCCTCTGTGGAAATTTACCTCCACCTATGTGCAACCGACCATACCCTTAAATGTCTGGAGAAAAATACGTGTCGAAATCGGCGATCCGATAGCCGGAAAGATAGAGGTAAAGATGTATATAGACGACGTTCTAAAGAGTTCCGAACAATGCGACTATTCCACCGAAGTATTTCCTTACATCACTCTGACGCCGAACTACGGCTACGATTACCACGACAGAGCCGATGCCGCCATCCGAAATTTGAAGGTCTGGGTGAGGGAGTAAAGGTTTTGCTATCGAGGTCATTAACAATTTGCAAAAGTTGTTAACATTTTAATACTGCAAAGATACAATTTTTTTTGGCAATATCAGATATTTTTCGTACATTTGCAAAAACTAAACCAAATTACCATGAAAAAAATCCTAACCACCATCGGCATGATGTGCTTTTGCGTCATGCTAAAT
>WRKV01000183.1 GCA_009777915.1 Bacteroidales bacterium
CCGTTTGACGGCGAAACCTGGTCAGGCAAGCAAAAAATCAAAGTTGCTCCGGAGTTTATAGGATGCGTAGATTATTGGTTGCGTAACGCGGGCATCACGCTTCCGTCGGGCTATTCGACCACAGCATCCGTTTGTCGCATGGGTTCGCTTCAAGCCGGAGGAATAAGTGGCGGCACTTCGGGTGTTCGTCCTGCGATACTGATAAATCAAATGTAGCCATTTCGCTCCGTTGGTGCCGACTTGCAGTCGTTGCCATGTTTTCGGCACGGGCTACAAGCCCGCGCCAGCGAGAGACAATCGCCGTATGGGCGACGCATGCCTCGCCCAGTGAATAGTCGTTCCAATGTACGATTTACAAATGTACAATTTACGCTTTGCCAAATAGTAAATCGTAAATCCGTAAATTAAATTCCCCTCCTTTGGAGGGGTGTCGCGGAGCGACGGGGTGGTCATAAACCCCTCGCCGGCGATGGTCATAAACCACCTCCCGGCTTCGCCGTACTCCTCCAAAGGAGGAGAATTTTTTGCCCTACACTATTGATGTCGCCCTTTCAGGGCGAGAGGCGAAGCGTAAAAAAATTATGAGGAGCATAGCGACGAATACGTTACCGCAGGAAAACGTTGCACGGGTGCAACATTTTTTCCTGCAAAGAGTTTTTTTGAATACTTTTTTTGCTCTCAAAAAAAGTATTAAGAAAAAAGTAATAAAAAAAATTGCTCTCAAATAAAAAAATAACCCCAAATCACTGATAATTTCAAAAATTTTTGTAACTTTGTAGGCGTGAAAGACCGCTTAGTCATATTATCTGTATTGTTGTTTTGTTTTCAAACGCTTTGGGGACAAGGGGTTCCGAGTGCCGTGAGGTTGAATCCCAACCAACATGTTACGAATGCAATCATCTATGAAAACTCAGGCTACAAGCCTCTTTCGGACGGTGTGATGGGGCGTTTTTCGGCATCGGATTCTATTATCTTAGAATTTTTCGGCGAAAGCAACAATGTTTTTTTGACCGAAAGTCCGTTCACAACGATGTTTCGAATTGATGAAACCGGTCCGGCATTCAACAGCGGAACAACCGATGAATTAAGGGATTCCGACACATTGGACTTAGATGGAAATCCTCGAATAAGTTGCTGCGGAATCGATATCGGAGCCTTCGAATTTTTCGGTTTACCCACCACGATTACTCAGCAACCGCAAGACATTCGTACGGTTTTGGGTGCACAACCGGTGGTCCTTTCTTTGGAAACGGAAGGCTCAGGAACCCTTAGTTATCGCTGGTTTCGCAACGATGAGGATGTTTTCGCTACGGATGTTTCACAGACCCAAACCCTCAATCTCTACGGAAATTGGGGAGATACAGGGGTTTATCAAGTGATGGTTTATGGGGTTTGTTGCAACGATACCTCGCAAAAAATTTATGTAAAATATGATGATTGGCGTTTTTCCGGTGGTGGTCAATGCCCCGGAGAAGACAGCTGGATGCAAATTTGGGTTGGAGGTTTGGGTTATGATTTTTTGTGGCAGTTTAACGATATTACATCGGTTCAAACCGAAGAAAATTTTGAAACGGAAACCACGACAAGCACCATGACCAGCCCTCATGTCGGACCTGTTCATGTCAGAGTAACCGATCAAGAGGGGCGGTTTGCACTTTTAGGGTCTTCGCAAATTGTTTTCAAATTTCTGCCGATTGAAACGACGCTTTCGAAAAGCAATCCCAACAATATCACCTGCGACAATGGAAAAATTTGGGTTTCTATACCAAACGAAATTGATATTTACGATTATTATTGGGAACATAATGGCGAATATTATTCCGATGAAAAAAACCCGGAGAACTTGTCAATCGGGGATTACAAACTTTTTATACAACGTAAAGACGATGAATTTTGTCCGGGCGATACGTTCAATATCGCTTTGATGTCTTGCGATTACAGTTACCGTTTGAGAAACGCCTACATCTCGCCAAACGGCGATGGTGCCAACGATTTTCTACACATCGACGACATAGAACATTTTCCAAATAATACGGTTACGATTATCAATTCTTACGGTGAAAAGATATTTAGTGCAAAAAATTACGACAACGCAAACGTAATGTGGGACGGGCGAAACCGCAACGGAAATTTGGTTCCTGACGGCATATATTATTACGTGGTGGAAGTGGATGGCGAGAATGTGATGGCGGCATGGTTAATGATGAAAATTTCGATGGAATGAGATACGCTATACTGATATCAACCCTACTGTTTGCAAGCGTTTGCACGTTTGCACAACTCGGCACGCCCTTAACACAGTATTCGAGCAATCAAATGCTGTACAATCCGGCAACGATTGGTATGAGTGATGCGTTGGCAGTGAATATCAGCATGCGCAAACAATGGATACAAATTCCGGGGGCACCGACTTTGGTAAGTTTGAATGTTCATGCACCGACCAAAAGTTTCGACCATGCTTTGGGCGTGATAATTCAGCGTGAGGAATGGGGACCGCTGTCGGGAAATTTCGGTTATCTCAATTATGCTTACAAAATGCACATTTACGAAAATACTTTGAGTTTGGGCTTGCAAGCCGGAGTTTTCAACAGCGTGGTGGATTGGAACAAAGTTGATGCAAAAGATCCGGATCAGACGATGGGAAAAGGGCGTGATCCTAAAACAAATTTTGATGTAAATGTGGGATTGTATTGGTTGACCTACGGCTATTATCTCGGTTTTTCGATCAAACATTTAATGCCTCCGAAAATCAATTTTGACAAACATGTTCCGACTCATCAAGGTTGGCAGCCGCATCCGGCAACGCAATTTTATTTGATGAGCGGTTATGAAATCAAGTTGGACAGAGATTGGTCGTTGCGTCCCGAGTGGTTTATGCGTTATGTGCATCACACGCC
>WRKV01000184.1 GCA_009777915.1 Bacteroidales bacterium
ATCGTGGTTTGTACCGTAAACATGCCCGCCGGACAAAACAACACCGCCGTGATGGTTGTTGAATCGCGGTTCCGACCACAATTCATCCAGTTTAAGGGTTCCATCGGCATTCTTTGCCAACTTGAAAAGTTTAGAGGCACCGCCCTCATAGCCCGTCGTCATAAAAAGATGGCCTTCGTGATAAATCGGCATTGTGCAATGCACATTCCGAGAATTTGTCCACCGCGTCGAAAAGAGTGTTTTGCCGGTCTTTGGATCGAGCCCCTCGACTGTCGAATCGCTCATCACAACAACAACACGTATACCTTCGAACTCAAAGAAATACGGCGTGGTATAACTGCTTGCCGCATTGACCGAAGCGGCTGTCCAAACGGGTTTTCCTGTCCGCTTGTCCAATGCAACGGCACTGTGTTTGCCGCCGAGCAGACTGATAACGTTGTCCCCATCAACGACAACCGAATGCCCAAAGAACCATCGAATAGGGGGGACATCGTAGTCGTTCAAGATGTTCCGGTTCCAGATTTTTTTGCCGGTTTTTGCATCAAAACATGCGATCTCGCCGAGGGGGCTCATGTCAAAGACGAAATCTCCGTCGATGGTAGGCGTACTGCGTGTTCCCGGATAGGATCGAGCGTTCGCGTGGGCGGGCCCGTTGTTTTCTTTCCAAATTTCTTTGCCGTTTTTATCGAAGCAGAAAACCATCGAAAGATCTCCCACGTTTCCATTGGCATAAATTCTATCGCCTGCTATCGAAATACTGGAATAGCCCATGCCGATGGTGTCGATTGACCAGAGCAGTTCGGGTCCGTGTTCGCTCCATTTTTCCAGCAGGCCGGTATCCGGTGATTTTCCGTTGCCGTCCTTTCCGCGAAATGTTGTCCAGTCGGCAGACAGGAGAACGGAAGAGGTGAAAGTTGCAATGGCAATAGCAAGAATAAAGTGTTTGGACATTTGTTCTTTAGTTGATTTGTGTGACTCTAGGTACGGGTCATTATAGCGGTTTTTTCAAGAGCGGCAAGTATAGCGAAAACCGGCAAAGGTTTGTTTCACGCTGAGGGGAAAACAGCGCATAAAAAAACGCCATATTCCAATGGCGGCCCTAACGGGCAACCCCCCTGCCATTTGTTTGACCTTGCAATCCTCGTGCTGGGGAGCATGAACGGCTTTCCCAGCAATCCGCTGCCGCAGAAAACCACCCCCTCCGGGTGCATCCAAGTTTATTGGGTGATTTTCCAGGCCAATTTCCATTGGTCGGAGTAGAGGGCGGCACAGAGGCTTGCAATCCTGTTCGCTCGCTCCCCCCGCCAACACGCTCCCGTCTGCTTCATTCGGCAAGAAAAACAGAAATACTCTTAAAAACAAGGGAATTTATTTTTGTCAATAAAAAGGTTGTACCCAATGTTGCTTGCTTGACAATCCCGTTTTTGCCCCTTGTTTTGCCGTGCAGAGGCACTTCTGTACCGGCACATCGTACACGCTTCATCGAAAATACAAACCGACCGTTGAGAATGGTCGAAAAAAGAGGGGAGCCGATGGCGGCACAGATTATTCAAGAATACTTGGGCAAACGGTCATTCCCTGATGTCCCATCAGAAGCAACCCAAAACTGCCCCGTGGCGAAGTCCGTCGGGGCAAATGAAGTAGTTACCAAAACTGTTTCACATATCCGTTAAATTAATGGAGGTACCATCGGCGTTAAACCCAGTACCGACAATTTCAGGCGTACGTGTGCGCTGTTGTAGTCGTCGGTCATAGCCTATACGATCATAGGAAAACACTTTGCGTAAATCATAATATAGGTGTAGAGAATACTGTTGTAAAATAAGCAAATTGCCTCGAATTTCATATTTAATCATCTTCGTTGTGTGCAAAAATTGTGCAAATGGCGGGCAGACGGTCGTTGTCCGTTGCTTTGCCGCGCTTTAGTGGTGTGTATCTTTCATAATATTCGTCTAATAGCCATTCTTTTATATTTTCAATAACAGCAACCACGGCTAAATGGTCCTGATTATAAGCTTTGCGTAAAGCGGCCTCTGTCCTGGAAATTTTTTGTATCAAGCGTCTCAAAACCCTCTTTCAACATCCAGATAAGTATCTTGAACGGGAGTTTTTGCACGATCACTCGGCGAAACTCTGTTTCTGTGGGTGCTTTCTCAAACTCAAGTTTTTCCGACGTCCACAGCGGTTTTCCAGTTGGCGCGCTGAAATCATTCTCTGCATAGATGCGCGGTGTAGCCGTGCGTGAATTACTCATTTTGTCTGTAATTGATTGTGCTGGTCTATAATAATTTGTCGCATAGTTCTACAAGTAGTTTCATAACCCGGTTTTCGCTTTTTCGGGCTTGAAAAATCCGGTATCAAAATGGGCAAAATATAGTTATGAAACTACCTGTAAAAACATCATACACTTTTGACTGCCATCGGTATGGCTTTATCATCTCATCCAGATGCTGAATCTTAACATCCAAATCCACCTGGTCAAACTGCTTTGTTACCCATCGCGTCATTTTACCTCATAAACATAAAAAATATACCCACCATCCTTGAAAAATCCACAAATGCTGACTAAATTTGTCCTAAATTTGCCTCCGAGTCCCAGCCCTCACCGCCTTGGGTCTTGCTGGGGTTCATTTTAGAGGTTTGTATTTAGTTTTCTTTTTAGTTGTCATAACATCATTTTACCTATATTGCGTCTTTTGTCAATAAATTTGACAAAGCGATTCAATCAAAGTATTATCCCGAAGCAGGTTTAGTCAATGCTTGCAAGACAACTCATGAACACATCAGAAATCAAATCAAGG
>WRKV01000185.1 GCA_009777915.1 Bacteroidales bacterium
TGTCCGCCTCTACCATTACAAACAAAAAAAATTCACAATGATGAAAACTTACAAAAAAAATTCAGGATGTCTGGGAAAAAGAACAGGTCTCTTTTTCGGACTGTTAGTAACGCTGGTCGGCACATTTTTGCTTGCCTTTAATTTAGGGTGGTTAGATGTATCGCTTCGTCAAATCATATTCACGTGGCCTATGATTTTCGTCGTTTTTGGCGTGATAACGTTAGCCCATCGACAGTATTTCGTAACGCTGTTCTGGCTTGCGTTAGGCACATTTTTTCTCTTGCCGAAAATAGCAACGGTTTATCCCGAGATATTGCCCGGAATCGATGGCGATTTTGCAAGTAAGTATTGGCCTGCTTTAATTATTTTGCTCGGAATCGGCGTTATTCTCAGCAGAATTTTCGGAAAGAAGATGTTTTTTGTCTTTGGGACAAACATAGATTCTTTCGGACAGATCGAACATAACAAAGCCGACGAAAAAGACGGTATTTACAATCGAAATGTTGTTTTTGGTGGTGTTGAGGACGTTTTTTTAGAGCCTGTTTTTTGTGGCGGAAACATTTCGGTTGTTTTTGGCGGAGTTGGGCTTGATTTGCGGAAAACAACCTTGAACGAAGGCGATACACGTTTGCATATTGATGTGGTTTTCGGTGGTGTTGAACTGCGTGTGCCCGATAGTTGGAAAGTGGTGCAGGAATTGAAATCTACGTTTGGCGGTGTGGAAGAAGATCGGAAAATTTGGGTTGCAGACATTGACGAATCACGGCGGTTGATCATCACAGGCTCTGTAACGTTTGGAGGTTGCGAAATTCAGTAAATTGATGGCAATTATCAAAAAAAATATCGTTGTTCGATTGTTGCTAATCGCACTTTGGGGCATAGCGTACGGATTACTGAAAATCGCTGTCCGGTTGTTTCAAGTGCAACTTAGTAAATCACAGATTGCCAAACTAATAAGCGATGAACCCGACGAAATCAGTTCGCCTTTGGAGCCGGATGCGAAAGCATTTGAAACATTGGAGCGTATAACGGTCAAAACAGGATCAAAAATTGATGTGATGACCATTGCGGAAATCGTTTATTTTCAAGCCGAAGGCGATTATGTACGGATTTTCACCGACACGTCCCGATTTTTGAAAGAAGACACCCTAAAATACTATCAAGCCCGATTGCCCGAAACGCAGTTCGTTCGGGTACATCGCTCGTATTTGGTTAATGTCACCAAAATTCTGCGTATCGAACTTTACGGAAAACAGAATCATCTGCTCGTACTCAGCAACGGCGACAAATTGAAGATCAGCGCATCGGGCTACAAGCGATTGAGAGAGGTTTTAGGATTGTAGCCCATGCCGGAGAATGGCACCGACTGCAAGTGGGCGCAGGCGGGTTGGCGTGGGCAACCGACGTTTTCTACCAATAAGTTGTCAGTTGTGTGCAGGAGTGTGTGTATGCTGTTTTTCGTCCCTGTTAGACCAAATGCCAAGAGCAAAAACAAAAAGACCCATGACGATAGCGAATATCGTTCCTAAATACAAAGTTTCCATATTATTTCTTTTTTGAGCGTTTATAGAAGTAAGTACCTAACGTAGCAAACAACACAACGATTATTGCACCCATAAAGTAAACCATTCTTGGCTTTTCAAACTCACCGAGAAAGGTTGAAATTATACCTGCGGACAAAACATATTTTACGATGTCCCAAAAAAATTTAGAAAAATCTTTACTGTCCATAATCCCTGAATTTTTTTGCAAAGATACGATTTTTTTTTGAATTCACAAAGTTTTTAGTAAAAATGCGACGCATGCGTCGCCCTTGCGAATATAAAAAAAGCGAGGCTTAGCCTCGCTGAATAGAACGACGGAGGTAGGAACCTCCGCCGAACGAGGTACATTATCTCCCTAAACGACCAAACCTCTTAAGCCCTCTTTCAAGAACGCTTTTCGCTTGTTTGGCAGGGCTTCCATAAACATTGTACATATCGCCATACCATTTCAAACCACTGACGGGAGCGGTTGTAAAGTGATTTTCAGAGGTAGTTTGTGTTTCCCAGTTTACATATCTGCTAGAACTTGTGGCATACATAATATTCCAGCCCTTTTTCAAAGATATGCTGTATTTTTCAATTAGGGTATAAGTTACACCGTCCCATGTATCTGACCAAGTCACGGTGCCGACTATAGCTACATCTCTATCCGCATATATAAATCCAGCAGATGCGAAGATGTAGGTTCCTGTGCCTGTTTCCTCGTTTCCTTCGAACTCATTTTTTGCGAAAACAACCCTCCCCACTCGATCGTTGTCGTCAAAATCACCGGAAGCCGATGAATAGGCTCCAATGTCTCCATCTCCATAGCCTCCCATGCCGAATAGTAGGGCACTCTTGTCGCTAATTTTAAGATCCGAACCGAATTCGTCATCATCAAATGGCGAAAGAAATTCGGCTTCCACTGTTTGGGGAAGTGTTAGTGTGAATCCGCCATTGGCGTAGGGAGCGGAAGCAAGTGCGGTAGAGTTGTCATTCTTGTCCCATACTTTTGTCATCACGCGTTTAACGAAATTGTTGTAGGCGTTTCCATTTTCCACTTGTGCGGTTATAGTTCCATCAAACCAGCTGGTTTGAAGTCCTGCGAACGGGTCATCATCCTTGTTGCAATTTGTAAATCCGATGGTCATTAGTCCAATAATTATGGGTAAATAAAATAATTTTTTCATTGATTGTTTTGTTTAACGTCTGCTCCTTTAAGCAGACCATTG
>WRKV01000186.1 GCA_009777915.1 Bacteroidales bacterium
CAGAGTGGGATAACACGACGAATGCGTACTACTTGGACTTGCTTGCGAGCCAGGTCTACCCACAGTACAGCAACATCAAGTCCCTCGGGTTCGCGCTACGTTGTGTTCGGGATAATTAGTCTGAATTATGATTTTTGTGATTGCTGTGATTTTTATGATTGTCTGAACCGAGATTTTGTCAAGATTACCCGGATTACCAAGATTTTTATTTGTGACGGATGTAATCTTGGTCATCTTGCTAATCTTGTAAGAATCGTGGTTCAAGACAATCATAAAAATCACATAAATCATAAAAATCACAGTTCGAGACAATGGGAAAAATATTTTTCGAAACCCTTGCGCAATTCGAAAAAATGTTGTAACTTTGCGGTGAAATATCAGACGACCGATTCTTTCTACTGACAAGTGGGATTTCGGCGAGGGGCGAAACCTTGTTTTCAATGGCATGTCAGACGTTGAAAATGTGCTTTCGCCAACAAACCCGACTGATTAAGAAAGCTCCGACAGTTTAATCAACTGTCGGGCTTTCTATTTTCATCACTTCGTAAGAATACGCTTTGCTGTCTTGGCTATGATATACTTTTACGGTTATTTTAACCGGATAAACATTGTCTTCATAGCTTATAGCGCCGTAAAATCGCTGTATTTCTCTAATGTGCCGACCATTCTCTTTGTCAAGATGTGCTTGCTTTAGGATAGAGGTCTTTATCAATTCCGGTAACTGCTTTAAGGCAGACAAATGTGCATCCATACTCACGCTTTTGAAAACGGCAGATGCGCTTAGATACTTGTCAATAGCCTTTCCCGACACATTTATGTTTTCATCCGTATGGATATTTTTGTGAGCACCTACAATATTTTTCTTTGCCCAAACATTTGCCTCTTTAATATTTTTGAAATTGTGTTTGGGCGTGTTTATCGGTGTTGTGCCGTCTAACATTTGTTCGATTGTGAGATTTTGCTTCATAGTTTCTACATTTTACAGGATTTAACAATTTCGATTGGGCAACCACAAGGATTGCCCCTACCTATATAACGCAAAAACTCCGATTTTCGTATATCTTTTTTGTTAAAAAGTGTTAAAATGTTAGTAACTTCCCGAAAATTGTTAATAACCTCGACATATTTTCAACAAACCGTTGCTCAATTCATAAATTATTCGTAACTTTGCAACTGCAAAAACATCTTTATCGGTGCACGGTGCACGGTGCACGGTACACGGTACACGGTACACGGTACACGGTACACGGTACACGGTGCACGGTACACGGTGTGACTAATCGACAACCATTGACGATGTGGCGAAGCACCGTTCACCGTTCACCGTGTACCGTGTACCTTTTTTTTCATTTTCCATTTAGCCGTCAGGCGATACTGCCGCCCAGGCATAGGATAATAAGCGACAACCTCATAGTTCTTATTCGTGAAATTCAGCACCTCGAATGTCAGTCGCAAGTCCGTTTTCCGTATGGGAATGGTCTTCGAGAGTGAAATGCCATGGTCAAAATACGGCTCCAGTCGGTTGTTTGGTGAGTTTACGCCCAACCGATAACGCTCGCCCGAGAATATCAAACCATACTGCAAGGTCAAGAACATATTCACACCGACAACGGCACTGCCCGAATGCTTCGGTGTGTAAGGAATTTGCTGATTATAGCTCGCGGATAGGGGGTTGCTAACGTCTCTCGCCTGCTGGAAAGTGTAATTGATTTCACCAAAGAAATCTAACTTATCACTCATCTCAACACCACTTTTCAATACCGCGTCAAGCCCGAAAACATTGACTGTTCCAATGTTTCGCATCGACCACGTGAATAAATTATTGGTCGGAACAGCCACAATCTTATCCGAAACTTTATTGAAATACCCATCCACGGAAGTCGCAAAATATGTTTTTTCCATCGAAGAATGTTCGAGGGTGATGCCCGCATTCCACTGTCTGGTCAGCTCAGGCAGCAGGTTGGTATTGCCCATGTTGGTATAGTAAAGTTCGTTGAAGGTGGGGATGCGATAGGTCTCTTTGTAGAAAAATCGGGTGGAAAAATAGGGGAGGTTTGGATGTTGAAAATTCAATCCCAACGTTGGAGAGAACTTATGTCTGTTCTTTGCAACGTCAGTAGATACAGCCTGTTCAAAGGTTGCTACCTGTAGAATATTCCCGTAAAAAAGAACAGACGGCAAGGCATAACTCAATGCCAAATTCGTCAGCGAAGTCACCCGTGTCGGATAAGCATATTGCGACAAATTCGAGCGCATCTGATGATACACCATATCGCTACTCAGTGACCCCTGAAACCCTTTGATGATGCGACTTTGAACGGCACTCGAACCAAACCATTCCGTCTGAGTATATTGATTATCCAAAGGCTGTGAACCAAGATAATCGTGATTGATGTAGTGATTGAACGTCTGCGCCACTCGGGCATTGAACAAGACATTCGTGCTGTCGACAAAGCGATAGCGATACTGACCCTGCAAAGATTTTTCATTATCCCACATCTCCTGATTACTCGAACTATTGTATAGAATCACAACACCGGGCAGTTGGCGATGGCTTTGGTAATAGTTTGCTCTGACGAAATACTGATGGTTTCCGTCGGTTAAATTTTGCCATTTCAAATCCAGACGATACGCCGAAACCT
>WRKV01000187.1 GCA_009777915.1 Bacteroidales bacterium
CGCAGAGATGATGATGCCGAAATACAAATTAAAGTCGAACCCGAGATGCTACCTCTGTTTGAGAAATATAAAAACTTAAACCGAACGAAATCGAATGTCTTTCACTTTTCCACGATGTATGCCGATAATGATAATTTTTGCGATGCCATCAACAAAGGATTACAGATTATTGGAAAGAAAATAGGAGTTAAGGATCTCAAACTTTTTACCTCTTATTCCACTCGTCGCAGTTACGCAACCATTGCCTGTAACGTAGTTGAAGTCGGGATGAATACGGTTTCCGAACTTCTGAATCATGCTGATGGTGGTGGTGCGAAAGTAACCAAACTTTATGTAGACAAAGACTATTCGCGATTATGGAGGATTAATCGGAAGGTTTTGGATTTGTTTGATTGGACCTGCATACAATCAATCCATTTTGCAAACATCAAAAGTCTGCAAATCGCTTGATATTTTTAGATATTGCTGAAATTCCCATAGGGCATCGCAAAACCAAATGTTGTCTCTGAGCATTATTTTGTTGAGAACTCGTGTATGTCCAACGAATTGGATATAATTTTGTAATGAGTATTCGAGTTCACTTTCGTCTGCCCAATAAATGCCACCACACTCGTGAAAACCGCCACGAGCTTCTCCGCATTGTCCGATTGCCGGAAGTTTATCCGGAGTTGGCGAGTTGAGTTGTTCAGCGATATTTTCAGTAAGTTTTCCTTTAAAATCGTTAACAAACCATTTTTGCGAAACACCGGCGTGGGTAAATAGTAGGTTTTCTATCTGAAATGCATTTTGAAACAACGATATATTATTCTTGAAAATCTTTGCTACTTTCGTGGATATTGCCTCATTATACCGTGTTGCTTGCTCGACAAAATCTGAAAAATAATGTCCATCGTGATTGCCAAGCAATAGAACTACATCTTTTGAATTTTTCTTCTTAAATTCAATGATTTCATTCAAATTTTCAATTAATAAATTGTCGGAGATTCTGATATAAGGATCAAGATAATCCCCCAAAAAAACATAGCAACAATCGGGGTTTTGTGCAACAACCTCCTTCCATAGCGTTGTGCCGTGGATGTCACCGAGTACGATTATATCTTTATTTTTTTTCTCGTTTTTCATACGTTTGTCATATTTCATTTTTTACGTTTGACGGTAAACCCTACTACCCTTTTATCACTGCCAAAGGACTAAGCTCCACCCGTATCTTCACAAGGTCGCTCTGCAGTGCCATCACCTGCGAGATGTCTTTGTAGGCAGACGATGCTTCTTCCAAATCATTTTTTCCGCGTATGGAATGGATGATACCTTGTTCGTCGAGTTTGCGTTTTTCTTCTTCGAGATCGAGGTTGCGAATCGCGGCTTTTCGGCTCATCACACGACCTGCGCCGTGCGAACAACTCATGAAACTTTCGGGATTGCCGAGCCCTTCAACAATATAAGACTTCGTTCCTTGCGAGCCAGGGATGATGCCCACTTCGCCCAACTTCGCGGATGTCGCACCTTTGCGGTGAACGATGACTTTGGTGTCGAAATGTGTTTCCCATGCAGCATAATTGTGAGCGATGTTGATCATCGGATCGTAAGTTACAGTGCTGAGTACAGACGAGGCAACGTGCTGAATGCGCTCCATCATCAACTTGCGATTGGCTAAAGCAAACTCGGTGCAATACTTCATCTCCTGATAGTAGGTGTGTGCCTCATCGGTTTCAAAAGGCAGAAAAGCCAAATCCGCTTTGGGACCCACTTCGGAGTAGTACATCGCATTGAGTTTTTTCGCGTTTTTGTTGTAGTGTTCCGCCACTTGCAAACCAAAATTCCGACTGCCTGAATGCACCATGATCCAAAGAAATCCATCATCACAGCGTTGCAATTCGATGAAGTGATTGCCACCACCGAGTGTACCGAGTTGCTTGAGTGCCGCAAGATACAGGCGTTTGACAACGACCATCTCATCTACATTAAACCCTTGCGGCATCAACGTTTCGTCCTGTCGTTCCTTGTGATGATTGAATCCGAGCGGAACAAGTTCGCGGACACCCGCCATGATTTGCGTCAGTTGTTCGCGACTGACCTCATCAACTTTGACAGAGGTTTTCACAGCACACATACCGCAGCCAATATCCACACCAACGGCGTTAGGAATGATCACATTGTCGGTCGCTAACACGCCACCAATGGGCATTCCGTAGCCCTGATGCGTGTCGGGCATCAAACAAATATGACTGACAGCAAACGGCAGATTAGCGAGATTCATAGCCTGTTGCAACGCCCCTTCCTCAGGGTCGTCGAGCCACAGTTTGATGGGGATTTTTTCGGTTGTGATTACGGTTTGCATAATTTTCTGTTCTAAATTTTCTGCAAAGTTACAACAAAATTCCCAAATAAAAAACTTAAAAAGTGTTAAAAAGTGTTAAATTTTTTTTGTTAGTTATTATTTTTTTTGTAACTTTGCAAAAAATTAATTCAAAATCAATCAATCGCCTATGAAAAAACAGCGTAGTTAATACGCAAAAAAAACATACTGATATAGCGTTATGCTACCGTCTTGTTCAATGAAACTTCGACAATTTCAATGCAAGTAAGATGAGTAAGTTCAACGCTCACGGGAAACCGTGGGCTTTT
>WRKV01000188.1 GCA_009777915.1 Bacteroidales bacterium
GAGCGGACATCGAGCATGGTTAGTTGCCAACGATGATGGGCATTCCATCACCAATCTTGGACGTGTGCAAAGAGAAGTTACATTTGTGAATGTTTCGGAACCAACAGGCGATGCAATTTTAGAATCTCTTGTACAAGGCAAAGCTTTTGGCGTAAGTTTACCACGTGTTGATCAACCAACGTTTGAACAAAAAAAACAGGCGTCTTCCATGGTTTCGTTTCCCGTAAGTGTACGTATAAACAAAGACAGTTTGTTGGTACAATGGGAACAAACCATGGAACAAATTGAATTTATCGGCGACAGCGGGAAGTTATTAAAAACAGTAACCGACAGCGATTTTGCCTATTATTTGATAACACCGGAAGACACTTACGTGCGTGTCAAACTCCACTGTTCCGAAGGTTTTGTGTATTATCTCAATCCGATCGTTCGCAGCCTGTCGGGCGATATGCCTGCGTTGCAGTTGTTAAGTCGTGTAGACAGATGGGAAACAGTTGGAAAACGAACACTTCTTGGGATTTGTTTCGTAGCATTGGTTGTATGTATTATTAAATTTCGTCAAAGAAAAAAGTTTCAAAAAAACAATTAAAGATATGATAAAAAACAAGTTTCATCACGTAATTGTTGTTGTTGCGTCTTTGCTTTTTCCCCTTAATTTTTTCGCTCAAAATGTGAATTATTCTTCTGCACATTTTGGTCCGAATGCGTTGCCTGTCCCACCGCTTGGAAAAGCCATTATTTCTGAGGAAACAACAGTTCAATTAATCGGAAATCACTACTTTGGATTTGGCGATGTGACGAGCAGTTTAGGTTTGGATATTGAAATTCCGTTGTTGCCGAAATTTGTGTCGGTCAAAATTTGGTATAGCGGGATAGAAGTCTATAAAGTTACACAAGAAATTTATGATTTCCGAAATATGCAAGGTGGTGAATTAAGCGGAAAAGCGTGGGGCGAATTTTATGTACAAACACGTATTTCGCTTTTGAAAGAACGACAATTTGCTCCTGCGATTTTGTTGAATAGCACGCTGAAAACCGCTGCCGGAACGAAGTTTGAACAACGTCGTCATTTCGATACGCCCGGCTATTATTTTGATTTGGAATTCGGGAAATCATTTCGTTTGGACAACAAAATTTTGAACGAAGTCCGAATGGTTGCCAACATTGGCTTTCTTTGCTGGGAAACCGCAGGTAGCACGCAAAACGACGCTCCGATGTACGGCGGAAAACTTATTTTGGCGAATGATTTTTTGGACTTTGAAAACACGCTTTCGGGCTACTACGGATGGGTGAACAACGGCGATGCACCGTTGGTTTATTTTTCAAAACTGATTTTCAAACAACCAAAATTTAATGTTTTTACCATGTTTCAATACGGCATAAAAGACTTTCCGTATTACGGAATTTCTGTTGGTGTTTCGTCAACGTTTTCGAAATTAACGCCGAGATATACTAAATTCAATTAACAAATGCAACTCTAAGTAGCAAAAAACCTTCGGGGGCATGCCCCCGAAGGTTTGGGAAAAAATGACTACTTTTACAGTTGCAATGAAAAAAGCACATTTAACCCAAGAACAAAGGTACACAATTTTTTGCTTATACAAGCAAAAATGTAGCCAAAAAATGATCGCCGAAGCGATCGGAAAAGACAAATCTGTGATAAGCAGAGAGTTAAAAAGAAACGTAAACAGTCATGGTAGATACACCTTTGAGCATGCCCAAGATATGGCTGATTTACGAAAAGAACGTATGAAAAAGCCTCGAAAACTGCACTGGAGGCTTAAACAGAAAATCATTGACTTGATTAAGCAGGGTTGGTCGCCACAACAAATCGTAGGGCGACTAAAACTCGAAAGCCAAGAGGTTGTCAGTCATGAAACCATCTACAAGATCATTCGGGAAGACAAAACAAACGGCGGAACTCTCTACAAATACACCCGACATAAACTCAAACATCGAAAACGACCAGTGAACAAAAACATCTCCATAAAAAACAGAATATCCATCGATCATCGACCCAAGATAGTCGACACCAAAGAACGCTTTGGAGACTGGGAAATAGACACTATCGTGGGAGAAAACAACAAGGGGGCTATTGTGACTTTGGTCGAAAGACAAACGGCGTTTATGATGATGGAAAAACTTGATAATGGCAAAAATGCAAAAGAACTGGCTAAGGTCGTAATCCGCATGCTTACAGGATATCTCAAGGATGTTCACACCATCACCGGAGACAACGGAACCGAATTTGCAGACCACCAGACCATCGCACGAAAACTAAAAACACAGTTTTTCTTCACACATCCGTACTCCGCATGGGAAAAGGGACTCATCGAAAACACCAACAAACTCATCCGGCAATACATCCCAAAGAAAACAAACTTCAACCTCTTAACAAACCAACAAATCAAAGAAATACAATACAAAATCAACAGCAGACCAAGACAAAATCTAAATTTTTATTCACCAAAAGAAAAGTTTTTCCTATCTTTGCACAACGGAGTTGCATTTGATTGTTGAATCTACCAAATTTCCAATAATCCAATCGGATTTGTTTTTTTTGTTTTTTTTTCGTACCTTTGCACCCTTATTT
>WRKV01000189.1 GCA_009777915.1 Bacteroidales bacterium
GAGAAGTCGGCCTTTCGTAAATTAGGTGCTTGTACGCAGGCGGCGGCAGTTTATCGGGCGAAGGAAATGGGGGTGATTTAGTTCTTTTCCGTTAACTACCTTTGCTGTTCTCCTTTCTCATTTTTTTTGGTTTGAACAGCGGGATTGTTTTTTTTATTCTATATGTTTCTGTGGTTGTAATTTTGGCAATTTTTTATTTTGAGGTGTCGGCAACTATTTCGGGCATGTAGGGGCGAGGCATGGTGGCTGTTGCACAACCCAACCTGTTAATAAGTAGTCATAAAAACATCCCCATATTCACTGAAAAAGCCGTATCTTTGTGCATTAAATCTTAGTTCGTTATGCAAGGATTAAAAGACTATCAAGAGAAGTTGTTTTTGGATTTTCGTTTGTCGGAACGTGTTCCGAGAGATAATTTTTACAGACGGCTCAAAGAGACCTTGGATTTGTCGCACATACGGCAAATGACCAAAAAGTATTATGGTACAGAGGGTCAAAAAAGTATTGACACTGTGGTGTTTTTTAAGTTGATGTTAATCGGTTATCTTGAAAACATCAATTCTGATCGTAAAATTATTGAACATGCAGGGATGCGTATGGATATGCTTTATTTTTTGGGCTATGACCTTGATGAGCCACTGCCTTGGCACAGCACTTTGAGCCGAACCCGTAAGCTATTTGGCGAAGAGGTTTTTTTGGAATTATTTTGCGATATTTTGTACAAGTGTGTAGACAAGGGTATGGTTAGCGGTAAAACACAGGCGGTTGACAGTGCTTTTATCAAAGCCAATGCCTCGATGGAGGGATTGGTTGCGCCGGATTTCATAGATAAGAGTCGTCATTATTTTAATCAATTAACTGAAAACGAGGACGAAAATCACAAAGAAAAATTAAGATTTAACGAACGTTTTGTGAGTCCGGCCGATCCTGATGCTCGTGTTTCCCAAAAACGCGGCAAACCTTCAACATTGAACCACTTGGGTGTAATCAGCGTTGATACCGAGAATCATGTTATCTGTGGGGCGATGGTAGATTTTGCAGACAAAAGAGATGCAGACACCCTTCCAAAGATTGTAGGGCAGACGGTGGATAATTTGCGACCGGTCGGACTTACGGTGGATGAATTATTGGCAGATACCGGCTACAGCAGTGGTGAGGCGTATAATTTTTTAGAGAAAAACAATATCACGGCATATATTCCCCCTCATGGTGGATACAAGCCTGAGAGAGAGGATTTTACGTATGACGAAAAAGAAGATTGCTACATTTGTGGACAGGGCGTAAAATTACCTTTTCGACACATTAAGAGAGAGAAAAACAAGAACCTGCTAACCAAGCGATATTGCACAACCGTTGCCGATTGCAAGAACTGTCCGCTAAAAAAACAATGTTGTAAAAAACAAAATTACAAACAAATAGAACATTCCATTGACAAACCCCATTATGACAAAGCATACACCTTGTTATCAACCCGCAAAGGCAAACACATGATGCGCTTACGAAAGTCAACCGTAGAGCCGGTTCTGGGAACTTTGCTTGATTTTAGGAGAATGAAAAAAGTTTATACCAAAGGTCATGATTTAGCCCACAAACAACTTTTGATGGCGGCGACAGCGTACAATCTGAAGAAGTTCATGAACTTTTGTTCGCCAAAAAGCGTGAAGATCGCAGCAATGGCGATTAAAAATACTGCCATGGTATTAATATCGGCACCCCTGAACCAATCTTTGTCGTTTTGGGAACGGTTTTTTTTTGGATCAAACTGCAAATTACAAAATATATCAATTATTCATTCAAAATAAATTGGGGTTGTGCAACAGCCACCATGCCTCGCCCCTACGATTCATTACCCTTCACATTAGCCACAACCGTCACCCTCTCCATCCCATTAGCCCCATTAGAAACAAACACAATCTCCCTAAAAATCTCCCCTTGTGCATCGGGAATAAACAGAAAGTCGACCTTTACCGATTGGCCGGGCTGCAAGGTCAGCGTGCGCTCACTTTGCAGTTTCACACACGTGCAACTCAGACGCATATCATAGACCGACAGCGACGACTTGCCTGTGTTGGTCAGTGTGAGGCTAAACGGCTGCTCTTGACCAAGCTTGCAGTTTTCCAAACGCAACTCACTGACGACCGACAACACGCCATCGCTTTCAGGCGTATAGTTCGGATCAATGATGAGTTTCATATCCCCAAGCAAATTGCTGTAAAGCTGAGAATGGTAGCGACTATCGCTCACCACCGACATGAACCGCCTTGCCCAATAGGCTGCCTCCTCGCTCCTGCCCTGTCGTTGTTCGTTGAGGGTTTTGAGATAGATGGCGTAGGGGTTGGTGCTTTGATTTAGGCTTGCATCGAGGGCTTTGCTGATGTCTTTGCCTGCATCGAAATTTTGTTTGGCGGCAAGCAGGGCGTTGAGAGCCTGCATGCGGTCGCCTTTGGCAGAATAGTGTCTGGTGTAGAAATAGTCGGCGCATTGGGTGTTGCCGTCGATGGAGG